>NZ_JASDCW010000004.1:0-175956 GCF_030407685.1 Planococcus sp. APC 3906
TCCCGCAGGAGTCGCCGCCTTCCGCTTCATTCAAAGGTTTTTCTTAATAGAGAATCATTTTTTGAACAAAGAACACAAAAGATACACTTGCTACAGTTTCTTCCGAGTCTCCAAGCATGGAGCAAAACAGTCCTGACTCCCGAGGGCGCAGCGATGAAACGCACTTTCTGTCTCGAAGCTAGCGCAGCGATGCAACGGTCTTTCATTTCTCGAAGCTAGCGGAGCGATGCAGAGACAGAGACAGAGACATGAGCATATGGGCTTGCGGGGCTGTTTTTCTGAATGTCGTCAAACTAATTAACTAGAAATCATTAAACAATACCAAAAAAAGAGAAAGGGGCGTTTATTATGGATTCTTTGTTTCAGCATTTCCGGAAAGATGAGCAGCAATTTATCGAACAAGTTTCGGGCTGGATGATTGATGTCGAAGACAGATATACTCCACGGCTCACGGATTTCCTGGATCCCCGGCAGCGTTTTATCGTCCAGTCGGTGATTGGCGCAAGTGATATTGGCGTGGCGGCATCCGGCCGCTTCGAGGATGCGGAACGGCAACGCGTTTTGCTGTATCCGTCATATTACGAACTGCAGAAAGATGATTTTCAGATTACGGTTTTCGAAATCCGGTATCCGGTTAAATTCATTACCCTGAAACACCCCGACATCCTGGGATCCATGATGTCAATCGGCCTTGACCGCAATAAGTACGGTGATATTCGCATCGATGGACAGCGAATCCAAATTGCAGTGGCGGATGAAGTGAAGGCATATCTTCAAGCGAATTTCACGATGGCGGCGAAAGTCAAAGTCCAGCTTGAGGAAGTCACGAATGAGCTCGATTTCATCAAAGTGACAGAAGAATGGTCGGAAGAAAGCCATACGGTCAGTTCGCTTCGGCTCGATACGGTTGTCAGCTCCATCTACAATATTTCGCGCCAGAAAGCAGCGGCGCTGATCAACGGCGGGAAAGTGAAAGTCAATTGGACTGTCCAGGAACAGCCGTCTTTTGAATTGAATGAATCCGATATCATTTCGTCGCGCGGATATGGGCGGATTAAAGTCGGGATGATCGAAGGGCGTACGAAAAAGGATAAAGTGCGTCTGCAGATTGGCAGATTGGACACAGCGAAATAGCAGCTGTTTTGAAAAAAAGTAAAATAATACTGATATTTACTGCCTTGGACTGTATAATGGGTAGTAACGCAGATTAGTTAAGGAGAGGTTCACACAATGCCATTATCCCCTTTGGATATACATAATAAAGAGTTCGGCCGAGGATTCCGCGGCTATCAGGAAGACGAAGTAAATGAATTCCTGGACCAGATCATCAAAGATTACGAAATGCTGATGCGAGAAAAGAAAGAGCTTGAAGACCGCCTGAAACAGACGGACGAGCGAGTCGGCCATTTCACAACGATTGAAACGACGCTTCAAAAGTCGATAGTTGTTGCACAGGAAGCCGCTGAGGAAGTGCGCCGCAATTCCCAAAAAGAAGCAAAGTTGATTGTACGCGAAGCAGAGAAAAATGCAGATCGCATTGTTAACGAATCATTGACGAAAGCCCGCCGCATCGCCATGGAAATCGATGAGCTGAAAAAGCAATCGAAAGTTTTCCGCAACCGTTTCAGAATGCTGGTGGAAGCGCAGCTTGATCTGATCGATACGGATGACTGGGAAACATTAATGGAATACGATATCGACACGACAACGCTGGATAAACTTGAAGAGAAAAGAGAAGTTTACTAAGCTTGACGCTGGTCTTATCAACTTTTATAATTAACAAATATAAATAATGCGTAGACAGAGACAGTACCCAATCCATATTGGACAAAGCGAGCCAGGGTTAGTGAGAGCCTGGTGACAATGTTTTGGGGAATATCACTCTTGAGCAGAAACGGCGAAAATCCAGTAGCCGCTTCCGTTGAGCCACGATACGGCGATCGAGTGGCAGCTTCGGCTGCAACAAGGGTGGTACCGCGAGAGCTTCTCGTCCCTTTCCAGGGATGGGGGGCTCTTTATTATGTTCTTAGGAGGAATTGAAATGGAATACAAAGATACGTTATTGATGCCGAAAACAGATTTTCCGATGCGGGGCAATTTGCCGAACCGCGAACCTGAAATGCAAAAAAGATGGGAAGAAATGGATATCTATAAAAAGGTACAGGACCGCACAAAAGGGCGTCCGTTCTTCATTCTTCATGATGGACCGCCATATGCGAATGGCGATCTTCACATGGGCCACGCCCTGAACAAGGTGCTGAAAGATATGGTTGTCCGCTCTCGTTCTATGATGGGCTTTAATGCACCTTACGTTCCAGGCTGGGATACGCACGGCTTGCCGATCGAACAGGCTTTGACAAATAAAGGCGTAAACCGCAAGGAAATGTCGCTTGCCGAATTCCGCAAGCTTTGTGAAGAATACGCTTATGAGCAAATCGACAACCAGCGTTCACAATTCAAGCGCATCGGTGTCCGCGGCGATTGGGAAAATCCGTATGTTACGCTAGCTCCAGCTTATGAAGCTCGCCAAATCGAAGTTTTTGGAAAAATGGCGAATAAAGGCTATATCTATAAAGGCCTGAAACCCGTTTACTGGTCTCCATCAAGCGAATCGTCGCTGGCTGAAGCTGAAATCGAATATCATGACAAGAAATCTCCTTCTATCTATGTGTCGTTCCCGGTAACTGACGGTAAAGGCGTGTTGGCTGAAGGCACTAAATTGATCATCTGGACGACGACGCCATGGACGATTCCAGCAAACCTCGGCATCACGGTTCACGCGGAATTGGATTACGTGGAAGTTTCAGTGAACGGTTCGTTGTTCGTCATCGCTCGCGCTTTATTGGATGAAGTGGCGAAAGAATTGGAATGGGCGGATTATGAAGTGGTGCGTGAGCTTAAAGGTGCTGAACTGGAGCACATTTTGACGAAACACCCATTATACGACCGCACTTCTTTGGTCATGCTTGGCGAACACGTTACAACGGATTCCGGTACTGGCTGCGTTCACACTGCGCCTGGACACGGGGAAGACGATTTCCTAGTCGGTAAAAAATACGGCTTGGACGTTCTATGCCCAGTTGATGAGCGCGGCGTCATGACTGCTGAAGCTCCTGGTTTTGAAGGCGAATTCTACGACAAAGCCAATAAAACAATCACCGAAGCATTGGACAATGCCGGTGCACTTGAGAAATTATCATTCATCACCCACTCGTACCCACATGACTGGCGCACGAAGAAACCGGTTATTTACCGTGCTACGGCGCAATGGTTCGTATCAATCGATGCGTTCCGCGACCAAATCCTGAAAGCGATCAATGAAACAACATTCACACCAGCATGGGGCGAAACCCGTCTGTTCAACATGCTGCGCGACCGCGGCGACTGGAACATTTCACGCCAGCGTGTCTGGGGCGTGCCGATTCCGGTATTCTATGCGGAAAATGGCGATCCGATCATCACTGAAGAAACAATCGCACATATCGCAGGCTTGTTCCGTGAACACGGATCGAATGTTTGGCTTGAGCGTTCTGTCGAGGAGCTATTGCCAGAAGGCTTTACGCATCCAAGCAGCCCGAATGGCAAATTCACGAAAGAGACGGACATCATGGACGTCTGGTTCGATTCCGGTTCATCGCATCAAGGGGTGTTGGTAGAACGGGAAGAGCTGAACTATCCGGCAGACCTTTATTTGGAGGGATCTGACCAATACCGCGGCTGGTTCAACTCATCGCTGACGACAAGTGTCGCAATCAATGGCATTGCTCCATATAAAGGCATTTTGAGCCATGGCTTTACGCTTGACGGCAATGGACGTAAAATGAGCAAATCGCTCGGCAACGTTATTGTGCCTGCAAAAGTCATGAACCAAATGGGAGCGGACATCTTACGCATGTGGGTTGCTTCAGTCGATTACACGGCAGATGTGCGCGTTTCAGACGAAAACTTCAAGCAAGTTTCTGAAGTTTACCGCAAAATCCGCAACACGCTGAAATTCCTTCACGGGAACTTGGCTGATTTTAATGAACAAGAACACCGCGTTGCATTCGAAGACATGCGTGAAATGGACCAATACATGGCCATGAAATTGCAGAAAATGATCGAAGCAGTGCGCAAAGGCTATGAAACATATGAATTCTCCTCAATCTATCACGCATTGAATGGCTATTGCGCGAATGATTTGAGCTCGTTCTACCTCGACGTTGCGAAAGATGTCGTCTATATCGAAGCGGCTGATCATCCGCACCGCCGCGCAATGCAAACAGTGATGTTCGACTCGCTGATGGCGATTTTGAAATTGGCAACGCCGATCATCCCGCACACAACGGATGAAATGTGGGGCTACCTTGATTTCGTAACTGAAGACAGCGTCCAGCTGGTTGACTTCCCGGAAGTGGATAAAAACCCGGCATTCGAAGACTTGGATGCGAAATGGACAAAATTCATGGACAAGCGCGACGATGTGCTAAAAGCGCTTGAAGAAGCACGTGCAGCGAAAACAATCGGTAAATCGCTTGAAGCTAAAGTGACGGTTTACGGAAGCAGTGAACTTAGCGATCTGTTATCATCAATCGATGAAAACCCTGCTCAATTGTTCATCGTCTCCCAATATGAATTCGGCGGTTCGCTGGAGCAAGCTCCAGAACACGCGTTGAAATTCGGGGACGCTGCAGTTGTTGTTGAAAAAGCACAAGGCGAGAAATGTGAACGCTGCTGGACGATTTCCCAGGAAATCGGCACAAGCGAAGCGCATCCGGCATTATGCCCGCGCTGTGCCAATGTAGTGGAAAAACAATTCGCTTAAGTAAAATGAAAAGGTCTGGAATGCCGGAGTCTCCGGTGTTCTAGACCTTTTTTCTGCTTAATTTTGCTATTTGAGTTGAACAAATGAATATTCATAATCGATATTCCGCAAAACAGCTACGAAGGTATCGACCCAAGAATTGGGTAGATACCTTTGCGACGAAGCACGAAGTGCTGCAGGAGCACATATTTTTTGCCGCGGACAAGAGTTGACCGAAGCCTGCGAGGGCAATTCTTTGCGGCGAAGTGCGGAGCACTGCAACGCACTTCAATGTCTCGAAGCTAGCGTAGCTATGCAGAGACAGGAGCAGTAAGGTTTTCTCCGCTGTTTTGCTCCATATCGAGAGATATTTTAGCGGAGGCGCGTCCAAGGGCTAGGCAAGGAAATGGCCAAATGGAATTTGGGATATTTCCTTTGCTTCGAAGCTAGCGCAGCGATGCAGAAGAAGAAAGGTCTTAGCAAGGAGACGAGTGCTTTTCTCGGCTCATAGCGAGAGCCAAGGTGGTGCCGGCACTTTCGGCAACTCCTTTGCGACGAGCTTGCGCAGGAGCAATCGTCTTTGCTTTGTCCAAAGCGACCGAAGCGATTTTTAATATGAAACTTTTTTTGTTCAATTCATATATTCGGAGCAGTTTCTGACTTGCAGAGCCGGATATTCTTTTGGTGCGGTTTGTGGTAAAATAGGATGACTGCTGAATTGACGGGGGAAACACATGTTTATTTATTATGCAATAGCTATACTGATCGTAGCCATCGACCAGTGGACCAAATGGCTCGTGTTGAAAAATATGGAACTGGGTGAACGCATTCCGGTCATCGACCCGTATCTGGGCTGGCTGTCGCACCGCAACCGCGGGGCGGCGTGGGGGATGCTGGAAGGCCAAATGTGGCTGTTTGCCATTATTACGGTCGGCGTAATCATCGGCATCATCTATTATTTCCACAAACATGCCAAAGGGCAGCCGCTGTTCCAATGGAGCTTGATGCTGATCCTGGGCGGTGCGATCGGTAATTTTATCGACCGTATGGCGAGAGGCGAAGTCGTCGATTTCGTGGATGTGCTCATTCCTGTCATCAATTATGATTTTCCGATTTTCAATGTAGCTGATGCAGCATTGACAGTTGGTGTAGTGCTAATGGTCATATTCGTTTTTTATGACGAAAAACAACAAAAGAAAAAGGTGTCTTAATGGAAATTGAAGATTTGACAATACAAATAACTGAAGAAATGGCCGGAGTCCGCATCGATAAAGCTGTATCATCGATCGACGAAGACTGGTCGCGCTCGCAAATTGCAAACTGGGTGAAAGATGGCGCAGTGAAAGTCAATGGCGAGACCGTTAAACCGAATTACAAAGTACGCCCGGAAGACATCATTGTCGTTACACCGCCTTCCTTGGAAGAGCTGGACGTTGTGCCGGAAGATTTGAATTTGGAGATCGTTTACGAAGACGCCGATGTGCTCGTCGTCAACAAACCGAAAGGCATGGTTGTGCACCCGGCTCCTGGCCACTCAAAAGGCACGCTGGTCAACGGCTTGATGTTCCAGATTAAAGATTTGTCCGGCATCAATGGTGTAGTCCGTCCTGGGATTGTCCACCGCATCGATAAAGATACATCCGGATTGCTGATGGTTGCGAAAAACGACGCATCGCATAATTCGCTTGTCGACCAATTGGTGAAGAAAACAGTGACACGGAAATATGTAGCGCTTGTGCACGGCCACATCCCGCACGATAAAGGGACAATCGATGCACCGATTGGACGCGATACGAAAGATCGCCAAAAAATGGCAGTTATCGATAAAGGCAAACATGCCGTCACCCATTTCCGTGTATTAGAGCGTTTTGGCAATTACACATTGGTGGAATGCCGTTTGGAAACAGGGCGCACGCACCAAATCCGCGTCCATATGAAATACATCGGCTTCCCGCTGGTCGGAGATCCGAAATACGGACCGAAGAAAACAATCGATTTCGGCGGCCAGGCATTGCATGCTGAAGTCATCGGTTTCAATCATCCGAAAACAGGCGAATACCTGGAATTCTCAGCTGAGCCTCCTGCAGAATTCTCCGAGCTTTTGGAATCTCTCCGCGACAAGGATTGACAAAGCGGAACTTCCTGTTTTATACTGAGAAAAATCAATCGAATAAGCATCACCTTTAATATCAGTCCAGAGAGGCTGAGAAGGTATTTACGCGAAAGCCGGAGGAATGGTCCCTCCGTGCCTAATTTTTCTGCGCATAAACCCTCTTGCCCTCTGGCAAGAGGGTTTTTTATTTGGAAAAGGAGTGTAAGCATGGTAGAGAAAGCGGATATTTTAGATGAAAAAGCAATTGCACGGGCAATCACCCGCATCGCGCATGAAATCATCGAACGCAATAAAGGCATCGACGAGTGTGTGCTCGTCGGCATCAAAACGCGGGGCGCATTCATCGCAAAGCGGCTGGCTGAGCGGATCGAGCAGATTGAAGGCAAGCCGATCATGACCGGTGAACTGGACATCACGCTTTACCGGGACGACTTAAGCGTCAAAAACCAGAACAAGGAACCTCTTGTCCAGCAAGTAGACATCTCGCACAACATCTCGAACAAGAAAGTCGTACTGGTGGATGATGTGCTATACACAGGACGCACCGTACGGGCTGCGATGGACGCGGTCATGGACCTCGGGCGCCCGGCACAGATCCAATTGGCGGTGCTGATCGACAGGGGCCACCGGGAACTCCCAATCCGCGCCGATTTCGTCGGCAAGAATATCCCGACCTCAAGCAACGAACGCATCGTCGTTCAAATGATGGAAAGCGACGGCAGCGACCGCGTAGCAATACACGAATAGGATTGGAGAGAATTGACTGTGACTGAAGCAATATTGGATGTACAAGACAAACCGAAAACGGCCCAATGGATCTCCTTGAGCCTGCAGCATATGTTCGCCATGTTCGGAGCGACAATCCTGGTTCCGAAACTTGTAGGCCTGAGCCCGGCGATCGCACTTTTGACAAGCGGCATCGCAACCATCATCTTCATCCTCATCACCCAGTTTAAAGTGCCGGCTTATCTTGGCTCGTCATTTGCGTTTATCGTGCCGATAACGATCGCGACGGAAACCGGGGGCATCGGATCGGCAATGATCGGCGCCATGTTCGTCTCGGTGGTATACGCTTTGACCGCGCTGCTCATCTGGAAGACCGGTTACCGCTGGCTCATGGACCTGCTGCCGCCGATCGTCGTCGGCCCTGTCATTATCGTCATCGGGTTAGCCTTATCGGGCACTGCGGTTGGAATGGCAATGAACATCCCGACAGCGGACGGCGGCTCCGCATACAGCATGCTGCATTTCTCAGCGGCGCTGGTGACATTGGCCACAGCCATTATCTGCAATCTTTATTTTAAAAACATCATCAGCCTGATGCCGATTCTGATTGGCATCATCGTCGGCTACGCCTATTCAGCGGCCATCGGCATCATCGACTATACGGTGATCGGCCAAGCGAGCTGGTTCCAGGTACCGGACTTCCTGCTTCCTGGCATCGATTATAGCTTCACGGTAACACCGACATTGCTGTTCATCATGGTGCCAATTGCCATTGTCACGATTTCAGAACACATCGGACACCAGCTCGTTCTTGGGAAAATCGTCAAACGCAATTACATAAAAGACCCGGGGCTTCACCGCTCAATCCTTGGAGACGGACTTGGAACGCTTGTGTCTTCCTTGGTCGGCGGACCGCCGAAAACCACGTACGGCGAAAACATCGGCGTCTTGGCTATCACAAGGGTCTACAGCATCTACGTCATCATCGGCGCTGCCGTGTTCGCTATACTCTTCTCCTTCTTCGGAAAACTGATGGCGGCCATCGAAACGATTCCAGCCGCAGTGCTTGGCGGGATTTCCATCCTGCTGTTCGGCATCATCGCTTCATCGGGCTTGCGCATGCTGGTCGACAATAAAATCGACTTCGGCGAAAAACGGAATTTGGTCATCTCGTCAGTCATCCTGGTCATCGGAATCGGCGGAGCGAAAATCGAGTTCAGTGAAACGTTCTCGATCGAAGGAATGGCGCTCGCTGCAATCATCGGCGTCTTGCTGAATTTGATCTTGCCGGGGCGCGTCAAACAAGAAATCGATTTTGAATCTGAATAAACACCTTTTAATGAATGTCCAGAGAGGCATGGAAAGGGAAGTGAAAAAGGGCACAGACTGCGCTTTTTTCCTCACGCCTTCCTGCTCCTGGGAAGGCGTTTTTTTTAAACCAAAGGAGTGGAATGATGTGCCGAATGTATTGAGCATGGACAATATGGACAACGCAGTAATCATGGCTTTGCTGAAGCGGGCGGATGAATTCGAAAAAGGGGCGCGGAGCGTGCAAGCAGGTACGGCGGTCAATTTGTTTTTTGAGCCGAGCACCCGAACGAAAATGAGCTTTGAGATGGCTGAACACAAGCTGGGCATGACCGTGCTGCCTTTTGAAACAGCAGCTTCCAGCATCCTGAAAGGCGAAACCTTATACGACACGGTGAAGACGCTCGAAGCGATCGGCGTCGACGCGGTCGTCATCCGGCACGAAGAAGAAGCCTATTACGAAGAGCTGGTGGGCTGCAGCGTCGCGGTCATCAACGGCGGGGACGGTTCGGGGCAGCATCCGACGCAATCATTGCTGGACTTGCTGACGATTCACCAGGAATTCGGCCGCATCGAAGGCATCCACGTTACAATTGTCGGGGATATCGCCCATAGCCGGGTAGCGAAATCGAATGCTTCTGCGCTGGAAAAGCTGGGGGCGAAAGTGTCCTTTATCTGCCCGGAAGAATGGAGCGGAGATTACCAGACATCTGAAAAACTCGACGATTTCATCAGCGACACAGACGTTGTCATGATGCTGCGCGTCCAGCATGAACGGCATGCCGTTTCAGCTTTGTTTTCAAAAGAAGATTACCACGAGAAATACGGCTTGACCTTAGAACGGGAACGGAAAATGAAAGATTCGGCGATCATCATGCACCCGGCGCCGATCAACCGCGGCGTCGAGATTGCAGACAGCCTGGTGGAATGCGAACGTTCACGGATTTTCAAACAAATGGCCAATGGCGTTTATGTCCGGATGGCCGTGCTTGAATACGCAATGAAAGGGAGAGATTGAGAATGGATTTATTCATCAAAAACGTAAACATGCTGACAGAAGGCGAAATGGCTTTAACGAATATAAGGGTGGCGGACGGCAAAATCGCTGAAATCGGAAGCGGATTGGCTTCGCAAGGGGAAACAGAAATAGACGGCAATGGCCGGATGATCGCACCAGGGTTTGTAGACGTTCATGTGCATTTGCGTGAACCGGGCGGCGAAGGGAAAGAAACAATCGAAACCGGCACACATTCAGCGGCAAAAGGCGGATACACGACGATCTGCGCCATGCCGAATACACGGCCTGTGCCGGACACGAAAGAAAACCTTGAGCTCGTCAATAACTTGATCGAGAAAAATGCGCTTATCCGGGTTTTGCCGTACGCTTCGATCACGATCCGCGAAGCAGGGAAAGAACGCACGAACTTGAATGAACTGAAAGAAAACGGCGCGTTCGCGTTTACGGATGACGGCGTCGGAATCCAGCAGGCGGGAATGATGTTTGAGACGATGCAGGATGCAGCAAAAATCGGCATGACGGTTGTCGCGCATTGCGAAGACAATAGCTTGATCTACGACGGCGTCATGCACGACGGCAAACGCAGCAAGGAATTGGGGCTGAAGGGCATTCCGTCGGTTGCGGAATCGGTCCATATCGCACGCGACATCCTTCTTGCTGAAGCAGCAGGCGCACATTACCACGTCTGCCATGTGTCGACGAAGGAATCAGTGCGCATCATCCGCGATGCGAAGCGCGCAGGCGTCCATGTGACGACCGAAGTCTGCCCGCACCATTTGCTGCTCAGCGAAGATGACATTCCGGGAGACGACGCCAACTGGAAAATGAACCCGCCCCTGCGGGCCAAGGAAGATGTTGAAGCGCTGCACGAAGGATTGCTTGACGGCACAATCGACTTTATCGTAACGGACCATGCGCCGCATACGCTGGAAGAAAAGTCGAACGGCATGGAAAAAGCGCCGTTTGGCATCGTCGGCTTAGAAACGGCGTTTCCGCTGCTGTACACGCATTACGTCGAAACCGGCAAATGGACGCTCCAGCAGCTGATCGATTGGATGACGAAAAAGCCATGTGAAACATTCGGCTTGCCGTACGGAAAAATTGAAACCGGGCAAAGCGCCGACTTGGTGCTGTTGGATCTGGAGAAAGAACAGCCAATCGATGTAGACGCCTTTTTATCGAAAGGCAAGAATACGCCATTCGGCGGCTGGGCATGCAAAGGCTGGCCGGTCATGACAATATTCGAAGGACAAATCGCTTGGCAGGAGGAAAAAAACCTATGAAACGTTATTTGATCTTAGAAGACGGAACAGTGTTTGAAGGGGAAGCGTTCGGCGGCACAGAAGCATCGGTCGGGGAAGTGGTGTTCAATACGAGCATGACGGGCTATCAGGAAATTTTGTCGGATCCTTCTTATTGCGGCCAAATCGTCACGATGACTTATCCGTTGATCGGCAATTACGGCATCAACAGTGATGATTTCGAATCGATCGAGCCAGCAGTCAAAGGCATGGTGGTGCGCGAAGTGGCGGATTTCCCGTCAAACTTCCGCTGCAATTCGACTTTAAATGAGTTGTTCGAGCGCAAAGGCATACCGGGAATCGCCGGGATCGATACGCGCAAATTGACGCGCCTGATCCGTTCGAAAGGATCAATCAAAGGCGTGTTGACTGCAGCGAACGAAGAAGTGAAAGTCAGTGACGTGGTGGAAAAACTGCAGCAAACCGTTCTGCCGCATGATCAAGTGGCGCAAGTTTCAACGGCACGGCCATACCCAAGCCCAGGACGCGGCAAACGCGTCGTGTTGATCGATTATGGCATGAAGCATGGCATCCTGAGGGAACTGAACAACCGTGATTGCGACGTCATCGTCGTACCTTACAATACGCCATCGAAGGAAATCATGGCGTGGGGGCCGGACGGCGTCATGCTGTCAAACGGGCCGGGAGATCCGAAAGATGTTCCGGAATGCGTGGAAGTGGTCGGCGAATTGATTGGCCAGGTGCCGATTTTCGGAATCTGCTTGGGCCATCAGCTGTTTGCCCGCGCTTGCGGAGCGGATACGTTTAAATTGAAATTCGGCCATCGCGGAGGCAACCATCCGGTCAAGGACTTGACGACCGGAAAAGTGGAAATCACTTCACAAAACCACGGCTACGCGGTTGATGAAGACACGCTGCAGGGCACGCGCCTGAAAGTGACGCATAGCGCGCTGAACGACGGCACCAATGAAGGGCTGGCGCATTTGGATTACCCGGCATTCACTGTGCAATACCATCCGGAGTCCTCGCCAGGGCCGGAAGATTCGAATTACCTGTTTGACCGTTTTATCGAAATGATGAGCGCAAACCGAAAGGAGCAGCAATATGCCTAAAAGACAAGATATCAAAAGCATTCTGGTGATCGGATCGGGGCCGATCGTCATCGGACAAGCAGCAGAATTCGATTACGCAGGTACTCAAGCCTGTTTAGCATTGAAAGAAGAAGGCTACCGGGTCATCCTGATCAACTCCAATCCGGCGACGATCATGACCGATACGGAAATTGCAGACAAAGTGTACATTGAACCGATTACGCTTGAATTTGTCAGCCGCATTTTGCGCAAAGAACGGCCGGACGCTTTGCTGCCGACATTGGGCGGGCAAACAGGCCTGAACATGGCAATCGAGCTGGACGAGTCGGGCATTCTTGAAGAATTGGAAATCGAAATTCTGGGCACGAAACTGGAAGCAATCCATAAAGCGGAAGACCGCGACTTGTTCCGCACCTTGATGAACGAACTGGGCGAACCGGTTCCGGATTCCGACATCATCCACAACATGGCAGAAGCGAAAACATTTGTTGAGCGAATCGGCTATCCGGTAATTGTACGCCCGGCATTTACGCTGGGCGGCACTGGCGGCGGCATTTGCCATAATGATGACGATTTACAGGAAATCGTTACTAGCGGCTTGAAATACAGCCCAGTCACGCAATGCCTGCTGGAAAAATCGATTGCCGGCTTTAAGGAAATCGAATATGAAGTGATGCGCGACGCCAACGATACTGCGATCGTCGTGTGCAATATGGAAAACATCGATCCGGTCGGCATCCACACAGGCGACTCGATCGTTGTCGCACCGAGCCAGACTTTGTCGGACCGGGAATATCAGATGCTCCGCAATGTGTCGCTTAAAATCATCAGGGCGCTGAAAATCGAAGGCGGCTGCAACGTGCAGCTCGCGCTCGATCCGGACAGCTTCAATTACTACATCATCGAAGTAAATCCGCGGGTCAGCCGTTCGTCTGCCTTGGCTTCAAAAGCGACAGGCTACCCGATTGCGAAGCTTGCGGCGAAGATCGCCGTCGGGTTGACGCTGGATGAAATGATGAACCCGGTGACGGGCCGCACATATGCCGCTTTCGAACCGGCACTCGACTATGTGGTCGCGAAAATTCCGCGCTGGCCGTTTGATAAATTCGAATCGGCAAAACGCAACCTCGGCACGCAAATGAAAGCGACTGGCGAAGTTATGGCGATGGGCCGCACGTTTGAAGAAGCGATCATGAAAGCTGTTCGCTCGCTGGAAACAGGCCAGTTCCACTTGGCATTGAAGAACGGCGACGGCATGAGCGACGAATGGATCGAGAAGCGCATCCGGCGTGCCGGCGATGAGCGCTTGTTCTTTATCGGTGAAGCATTGCGCCGCGGTGTGACGATCGAAGCAATCCACGATTGGAGCCAAATTGATTTATTCTTCCTGAAGAAGTTCGAGAACCTCGTCCGCTATGAGGAAGTATTGAAAGGCCATCCATTCGATTTTGCGACTGCGAAAAAAGCGAAACGCATGGGCTTTGCAGACAAGACGATCGCGATGCTGTGGGAAACTTCCGCTGAAAAGGTTTATGAATGGCGCAAAGAGCAAGGTTTGATGCCTGTCTACAAAATGGTCGATACGTGCGCCGCAGAATTCGAATCCGAAACGCCTTATTTCTACGGCACGTACGAAGACGAAAACGAATCGGTGAAAACGGACAAGGAAAGCATCATCGTCCTCGGTTCCGGCCCGATCCGCATCGGCCAAGGAGTCGAATTCGATTACGCCACCGTCCATTCGGTATGGGCGATCAAAGAAGCGGGCTATGAAGCCATCATCATCAACAGCAATCCGGAAACCGTCTCGACCGATTTCTCGATCTCTGATAAATTGTATTTCGAGCCGTTGACGGTCGAAGATGTCATGCACATTATCGAAATCGAGCAGCCGAAAGGCGTCGTCGTCCAATTCGGCGGGCAAACCGCCATCAACTTGGCTGAAAAGCTTGAACAGCACGGCGTGAAGATTCTTGGTACGTCGCTTGAAGATCTGGACCGTGCGGAAAATCGTAATAAATTCGAAGCAGCGCTGCACGAAATCGGCATTCCGCAGCCCTTGGGCAAAACCGCGGTATCTGCGCAGGAAGCCGTCATCATTGCCGGCGACATCGGCTACCCGGTACTTGTCCGGCCGTCATACGTCCTGGGCGGGCGCGCGATGGAAATCGTCTATAACGAAGCGGATTTGCGCCATTACATGGAGCATGCCGTTGAAGCGAGCCCGGAACATCCGATCTTGGTCGACCGCTACTTGACGGGGATTGAAATCGAAGTCGATGCCATATCAGACGGTGAAAACGTCTTGATTCCTGGCATCATGGAACACATCGAACGCGCGGGCGTCCATTCTGGCGACTCGATCGCGGTTTATCCGACGCAGAACATTTCGGATGAATTGCTCGACACATTGGTTGATTATACGACGCGCCTGGCGAAAGGCTTGAATATTGTCGGCTTGCTGAACATCCAGTACGTCATCTCGAACGGCGAGATCTTCGTCATCGAAGTGAATCCGCGCTCGAGCCGGACGGTGCCGTTCATGAGCAAGATCACCGCCATTCCGATGGCGAACATTGCCATGAAAGCGATACTCGGCCAGTCGATTGTCAGCCAAGGCTATAAGCCGGGGCTCGCACCATTGTCGAAAGGCGTTTACGTCAAAGTGCCGGTGTTCTCGTTCGCGAAATTGCGCCGCGTCGACATTACGCTCGGACCGGAAATGAAATCGACCGGGGAAGTCATGGGCAAAGACGCAACGCTCGAAAAAGCGCTGTACAAAGGGCTTGTCGCAGCAGGCATGGAAATCAAAGACCACGGCACCGTATTGATGACAGTTTCCGATAAAGACAAAGAAGAAGCGGTTGGCCTGGCGAAACGCTTCACGGCGATCGGCTACCAGATCATGGCGACAGAAGGAACAGCGAAAACGCTTGAAGAAGCCGGCATCCGCGTCAAGGAAATCGGCAAAATCGGCGAACAAGGCGCGACATTGGTCGATGCGATCCAAAACGGCCGCGCGCAGCTGGTCATCAACACCTTGACGAGAGGCAAACAGCCGGAACGCGACGGCTTCCGCATTCGCCGCGAATCCGTGGAGAACGGCGTGCCTTGCCTGACGTCGCTTGATACCGCACGCGCCATGCTCGGCGTCATCGAATCGATGACATTCTCAGCTGAAGAAATGGGGGCAGGTGTATGATCAGACAAGAAAAAATGGTCGTCGTCTCGCAGCAGCAGATTGCCCGCAACATTTTCGAACTCATTGTCAAAGGCGATTTGGTGCAGGACATGCAAGAACCCGGGCAATTTGTCCACATCCGGGTAGCGGATTCGTTTGAACCGCTGCTGCGCCGCCCGATTTCCATCGCGGAAATCAACCGGGAAGAATCCCAGTTCACGATGATTTACCGTTCCGAAGGGCGCGGGACCAGCCTATTGGCAGAAAAAGCGGTCGGCGCCACAATTGATGTGCTCGGACCGCTGGGCCACGGCTTTGATGTCGATGCCGCAAAGGCCAAAGCCTATTTGATCGGAGGCGGCATCGGCGTGCCGCCTCTCTATCAGCTGGCGAAGCAATTGAATGCCAAAGGCGTTGAAACCGTCCATATCCTGGGCTTTGAAAGCAAAGAAGCTGTATTTTATGAAGAAAAATTCAAGGCGCTTGGCGAGACGCATATTGCGACCGTCGACGGCTCCCACGGAACACAAGGATTTGTGACGCATATCCTCAACGAATTGCCGAAGGATTTCGACACGTATTACAGCTGCGGGCCGACTGCGATGCTGGAAGCGGTGCAATGGGCGTATCCGGAAAAGCAAGGATTCCTGTCCTATGAACAACGGATGGGCTGCGGCATCGGTGCATGCTTCGCCTGCGTCTGCCGGACAACGAAAAGCGAAACGGATTACATCAAAGTATGTTCGGATGGTCCTGTATTTCCTGCGGGAGTGGTGATTGTATGACGAGTTTAACAGTGAATTTGCCAGGGCTGAATCTGAAAAACCCGATTATGCCAGCTTCCGGCTGCTTCGGTTTCGGCAAGGAATACGCACAGCTTTATGATTTATCCCAGCTTGGCGCCATCATGATCAAAGCGACAACCGCTGAAACGCGCCTCGGCAATCCGACGCCACGTGTTGCGGAAACAAGCTCCGGCATGCTGAATGCTATCGGTTTGCAGAATCCCGGCTTAGAAAAAGTCATGGCTTCGGAACTGCCTTGGCTCGAACAATACGAGACATCGATCATCGCCAATGTTGCAGGATCGCAGACGGAAGATTACGTCGAAGTCGCACGGGCGATTTCCGGTGCGCCGAATGTCCATGCACTGGAATTGAACATCTCGTGCCCGAACGTCAAGCAAGGCGGCATCACGTTCGGCACGGATCCGAACATTGCGCGTGCCTTGACGCGCGCCGTGAAAGACGTGTCGTCGGTGCCGGTCTATGTTAAATTATCGCCGAATGTCACCGACATCGTTCAGCTTGCCAAAGCGGTCGAAGAAGGCGGAGCGGACGGGATCACGATGATCAACACCTTGCTCGGCATGCGCCTGGACGAAAAAACTGGGCGGCCGGTCATTGCGAACATCACGGGCGGCTTATCAGGCCCTGCCATCAAACCGGTTGCGCTGCGCATGGTCTACGAAGTGCGCAAGCATACCAACCTGCCGATCATCGGCATGGGCGGCATCACGGACGTCACGGACGTCATCGATTTCCTGTCTGCCGGCGCCAATGCGGTCGCAGTCGGCACGGCGAACTTCGTCAATCCGTTCGTGTGCCCGGAAATCATCGCGGCGTTGCCGGAAAAACTGCACGACCTCGGCTATGAATCGGTCGAAGAATTGGTCGGAAGGAGCCACCGCCTGTGAATAAACCCATCATTGCACTCGATTTTTCCAGCAAACAGCAAGTGGAGGAATTTTTAAGCCGTTTTAATGAGCCTTTATTTGTCAAAGTGGGCATGGAATTGTTCTACCAGGAAGGCCCGGACTTGGTGCGCACCATCAAAGCGATGGGCCATGACATTTTCCTGGACCTGAAATTGCACGACATTCCGAACACGGTCGAATCGGCCATGCGCGGACTTGCGAAACTGGGCGTCGATTTGACGAACGTCCACGCGGCAGGGGGCGTCGAAATGATGGAAGCCGCAAAGCGTGGGCTTTCAGGGTCGGCGACAAAACTGATTGCCGTCACACAATTGACGTCAACAAGCGAAGAACAAATGCACAGCGATCAACTGATCGCTGCGAGCCTCCACGACTCGGTGCTGCATTACGCGATAAAGGCCAAGCAAGCGGGCCTTGACGGTGTGGTGTGCTCGGTGCTGGAAGCAGCAGCAATCGGCGAAGCGTGCGGCGAAAGCTTCATGCGCGTGACACCCGGCATCCGGCCGGCAGACGCAGCTGCGGATGACCAGAAACGCATTGCAACGCCCCAAGAGGCGAGGCTCAAAGGTTCGACGCATATTGTCGTCGGGCGCGCCATCACGAAATCCGAAAATCCGGCTGCAAGCTATGGCCAAATCAAAAACGAATGGAGCGGACTATTATGAAACAGCATATCGCGCGGCAATTATTGAGCATCGGGGCGGTCGAATTGCGTCCGCATGAACCATTTACCTGGGCGTCAGGCGTTAAATCGCCGATTTACTGCGATAACCGCCTGACGATGTCCTATCCTTCGGTGCGCAAAGAAATCGCCAAAGGCTTGGCCGGGCTGATCGAAGAATTTTACCCGGACTGCCAAGTGGTGGCGGGTACAGCGACAGCGGGCATTCCCCACGCCGCATGGGTCAGCGACTTGCTGGAGCTGCCGATGGTTTACGTGCGCTCGAAAGCGAAAGAGCACGGCCAAGGCAATATGGTCGAAGGCAAAGTCAAAAAGGGACAAAAAGTGGTCGTCGTGGAAGATTTGATTTCCAAAGGCGGGTCGGTGCTGCAGGCAGCTGAAGGCTTGAAAGCGGCCGGATTCGACGTGCTCGGCATCGTGGCAATCTTCACGTATGATTTGCCGCAGTCGATCGATGCGATTCGCGAAGCAGGCTTCACCTTCCATACCTTGACGAATTTCCCAGCGCTTGTGGAAGAAGCGATCGACTCCGGAGCAATCCGCGAAGAAGATTTGCCGATGCTGGCAGATTGGCACGAAAACTTGAAAGCAGGCACATTGAAGAGCTGACCCGAGGGTCGGCTTTTTTATTTGCTTCGGGCGTTGGAAAGTATTTTGGGGCTGAAGGGAAGTATTTTCGCTTTGAGGGAAAGTAAAGTGGCGCTTAAAGAAAGTATTTTAAGTTTCAAAAGAAGTAAATGAAAATAATGGAAATAAAATCTTCGCTATTATAGTGGGAAGCCATTCTTTTCATTCGCAGCGGCCATGAAATTCTCTTTTACGCCTAGCTAAAGGATAAAATCCATTGCTAATAGCGGATAATTTGCTGAAATCCTGCGCTGCTTCTTGTATGATGAAAGCAATATGGAAAAGAAAGGGGATTATTATGGCATTCAACGTGAATGAAATCGAAGGCTGGAAAAAAAGATACCCATTATTAAAGGACATTTTAGAGCTTAAGGAAGTTACATGGCTGAATCCAAATGCACGGACGATGGCGCAAGTGGAAGGTTTGGCCGTGAACCGGCAAGACATGGAAAACGCAGAAGCATTGTGGCAGCGTTTTGCGCCGTTTATTGCGGAAGCCTTTCCAGAGACTGCGGCACAAGGGGGCATCATCGAGTCGCCATTAAAGCGAGTTGATGGCATGAAAGCACAATTGAATTCACAGTATGGAGCGGGAATCGAAGGCGTACTTTACGTAAAATGCGATAACGACTTGCCGATCGCTGGCTCAGTAAAAGCACGCGGCGGCATTTACGAAGTGCTGCAGCATGCGGAACAAATGGCTTTGGCTGAGGGCATGATCGATGCTTCAAAAGATTACAGCCAATTCGCCAGTGAACAGTTCCGGCAGTTCTTCAGCGGCTATTCGCTTGGTGTGGGTTCGACAGGAAACCTTGGCTTGAGCATCGGTATAGCCGGAGCGAAGCTCGGATTCCAAACGACAGTTTACATGTCGGACGATGCGAAACAATGGAAGAAAGATTTATTGCGGGCGAAAGGCGCAACGGTGCGGGAATGCAGCGGTGATTTCAGCAAAGCGATTTCGGAAGGGCGGGAAGCGACGAAGCAGGACCCAACCGCCTATTTCGTCGATGATGAAAAATCCCGGCATTTATTCCTCGGCTATAGCACAGCTGCGGTCCGGCTGAAATCGCAATTGCAGGAACAAGGCATGATTATCGACAGGGAGCATCCGCTCTTTGTTTATTTGCCATGCGGCGTCGGCGGAGCTCCTGGCGGCATCGCGTTCGGCTTGAAGCAGGTATACGGAGATGCAGTCCATTGCTTTTTTGCGGAACCGACCCATTCGCCGGCCGTGCTGATCGGCTTGTTGACGGGAGAAAAGGAAAAGGTCTGCGTCCAGGATTTCGGCATCGACAACCGGACAGAAGCAGATGGGCTTGCGGTCGGACGGCCATCAAGTTTTGCCTCAAGCATCAGCGAACAATTGGTCAGCGGCGCTTACACATTGGAAGATGGTGAGCTGTTCAAATTACTGAAGCTTTTGTCCGACAGCGAAAACATGTTCATCGAACCGTCCGCAGCTGCCGGGTTTCCAGGGCCGCAGAAAATTCTGTCCACGGGCTACGCAGCAGCAAGGGGTTTGAATATGGCAAATGCCGTACATGTCGTCTGGGCAACCGGCGGTTCTCTGGTGCCGCAGGAAGAGCGCGAACATTTTTACCAAAAAGGAACTGATGGGCTGCAGCGAACGTCCCGTTAAACAGAAAGGGGATGAGGAGATGGATGGAACATGGTATTTGCCGGTCATCGCCATGCTCGTGTTAGGTGCATATCTTCTATTCAGCAGCCTCGATAAGCGCATCAAGGCGCTTGAAAAACGCGTCAGGGAGCTTGCCGTTGGTACACGGCCGGAAACAGAACTTGCGGTCAATGAAGAGCTGCGCAAATTACTGCATCATGGAAAAACGATTGAGGCAGTAAGGAAGGCGCGTGAAGAATTCGGCATGTCATTGCTCGATGCCAAACGCTATGTCGATAAATTATAAAATGCCAAAGGGCTGGGAGCTGAAAAGCAGACCAGCCTTTTTTCAATGGAATGAATTCAGGGAATTAGAAATTGATTTCCATTTTTGGGAACTTTCTTACCTGCCATCCGTATAGTTCTATGGAAACAAAAAAGTGTGGGAGGTTTTAATTTGGCTGAAAAAGCAGCGATGACGTTAATCGGGTTAAAAAAAACCATCGGCAGCAAACCGATTATTAAAGGCCTGACGTTCGAAATCAAAAGGGGAGAAGTTTTTGGCTTCCTGGGCCCGAACGGAGCGGGGAAAACGACGACGATCCGGATGATGGTCGGCTTGATGGACATCACAGAAGGCGATGTGCTGATCGAAGGCAAAAGCATCAAAGATGATTTCAAGGAAGCCGTCCGCCATGTCGGGGCTATCGTGGAAAACCCTGAAATGTACCCATTCCTGAGCGGCTGGAAAAATTTGCAGCAATATGCTCGAATGACGGAAGGCGTTTCTCAAGAACGGATCAAGGAAGTGGTTGAATTGGTCGGCTTGGGAAATGCCATCCATGAAAAAGCAGGCCGCTATTCGCTGGGCATGCGGCAGCGGCTCGGCATCGCGCAGGCGCTTCTTCATAAACCATCCATACTGATTCTAGACGAGCCGACAAACGGCCTCGACCCATCGGGCATTCGGGAAATCCGCAAATACATACGCAATTTGGCTGAAAAAGAAAATGTTGCGGTCATCGTTTCGAGCCATTTATTGTCGGAAATCGAATTGATGTGCGACCGGATCGGCATCATTAAAAAAGGCGAATTGATCGCCATTGAAGATGTCAAAACGGTGGAAGACCATAGCGCATTGAAAGACATACATATTGAAGTGCATCCGCTTGAGATGGCCAAGGACTATCTGCAAAGCGAAATGGATCAAACCATTGCCATCAATAAAAAAGAGCTGATTGTCTCGGCAAAGCGGGAGGACATCCCGCAAATTCTGAAAAACCTCGTCAATCGGGGAATGGATGTCTACGGGGTGCGGATTCTGCAATCGACGCTGGAAGATAAATTCTTTGATTTGATTGGAGAGAATGCAATTGAATAATTTCCTGAAGCTGGTGTGGAACGAACAGATAAAATTGTATGCTAAAAAATCGACGTGGATTATGATTGCGCTTATTGCAGCAATTGTCATTGGCGCAGGCCTGTTGGCGAAATTTATGGATTCCGGGATTCAGACGGAAGAATACGGTGCAGATTGGCAATCGGAACTGCAGCAAGAAAATGCAGCGCTTGCGAAAGAAATGGAAGAAGACGAATTTGCGCAGTTTTCGAATCCGTTTACCATCCAGAAAAACGAGTATTATCTGGAAAATGATATCAAACCTTTGCCATATGACGGATGGGAATATGTGCTGGAAAACTCAGCGCTCACTTCGCTGCTTAGCTTGTTCACCATCATTATTGCCGCGGGCATCGTATCGAATGAATTCAAATGGGGCACCATCAAGCTGTTGCTGATCCGCCCGATTTCACGCAGCAAGATTTTATTGTCCAAATATGTATCGGTGTTGTTATTTGCTTTGATGTTATTGATTTCGATGCTTGCCGCTTCCTGGCTAGTAGGAGCGTTGCTGTTCGGGCTGAACGGTGCGTCGCCGATGATTGTCCAGGAAACGGCTGCAGGCTTTGAGCAGACCTCGGTTCTCAAAGAGATTTTGCTAGGCTACGGATTCGGCATGGTGACCTTGGTGATGATGGCGACGTTCGCCTTTATGATCTCGACGATCTTCCGAAGCAGCGGCATGGCAATCGGCCTGGCGATATTCTTGATGTTTGCCGGTAATACACTTGTCATGTTCGTGTCGCAATACAGCTGGTCGAAATATATCCTGTTTGCGAATACGAACCTCCAGCAATATTTCAACGGCAACGAGCCGATGATCGAAGGCATGTCACTGGCGTTTTCGCTTACTGTGCTGGCCATCTATTTCGCCATTTTCATGGCAGCAGCTTGGACCGCATTCACGAAAAGGGACATTGCAGGAAATTAAAAATGAAAAAGCCGAGCTTCCGGAAATGGAGGCTCGGCTTTTTTCGTTTCTTTATTGGCAGCTTAGAGGTATCCTTCAAAGCGTTTTTCCAAGTAATTCTGCAGCACAGTCATGATTGAACAGATGGCCCAGTAAATTAGCGCTACCAGGATGAGCAGCGTCAGCAAATCGTATTCGCGGGCTCCGACGATGCGGGCCTTTTGGAAGACTTCCGGCACGGTGATCATCGCTGCAAGCGAAGACGCTTTGATCAAGTCGAGGTAGACGTTCGACAGCGGTGGAATCGCAATGCGCACCGATTGCGGCAAAATGATGCGGCGCATCGACTGCCAATAAGTCAGTCCTAAGGCACGGGATGATTCCCATTGCCCTTTATCGACCGACGCGAGCGAGGAACGGAACACTTCCGCAATATAGGCGGCAGAATTGATGGAAAATCCTATTAATGCCGCTTGCACAGCGGTGAACTGGATGCCGATGACGGGCAATGCGAAATACAGCAGGAACAGGATAACCAAAATCGGGACGCCGCGCATCAACGAGATATACAAGCGCGCTGGCCATTCCAGCAAACGGTAAGGCGCGGTCCTGGCGAGTGACAGGAAAAATCCGAGCACCAGCCCGATTGCCATGCTGACGATTGAAATCAATAATGTGTAGCCGATTCCGCCCAAGACATAGGGCAGCGAGTCTATAGCCAGTTGAGGGTCAAAAAGGAGCCCCCATTCAATATCGTTCAAAGATAAAACCTCCAATGCGAATGCTTGAAATAGAAAAGTCCTTTAAAAACATAGCATTTTCAGACGGACAGGGCAATGGCTCCTAGAATAAATTACAATATAATTATTATGTAAACAAAAGCTTTCTGGTTGTACTTCCTTTTCTGCAAGCATAGAAAAAAGCGAAAAGGCCCGAAAGCCTTCCCGCCCGCTGTTTATTTTTTCAATTTGATGACCAAGTCTTCGTCAGGGGTGACAAATACCGTTTTCTGTTCGAAATAAATGACAAAGCCCGGTTTCGCACCGCTCGGCTTTTTCACTTGGCGGACTTCTGTGTAATCGACCGGCACGGAACTCGATTCGCGTGCTTTGCTGAAATAAGCGGCGACGGTGGCGGCTTCGAGAATCGTCGTTTCATCCGGATCGTTCGAATGGATGACGACATGCGAGCCAGGTATGTCTTTCGTATGCAGCCACGTATCGGATTTCGATGCCACTTTGAATGTCACATAATCGTTTTGCTTGTTGTTTTTGCCTACTGAGAAAGGTACGCCTGTGCTCGACACGTATGCTTCGACAGACGGCTTGACGGGTTTTTTCTTTTTCTTCGATTTCTGCGCTTTCATGAAGCCTTGCTCCGCCAGTTCTTCCCGGATTTCTTCGATGTCGGAAATGCCGGCTTGCTGGACTTGCTGCATGAGCGTTTCGAAATAATTGATGTCGTCTTCGGTCTTCTCAATCTGTTCTTGTGTTTTCACAAGGGCTGTTTTCGCTTTTTGGTAGCGGGAGTAGTATTTCTGGGAATTCTCGATCGGCGTTTTCCGCGGATCCAATGCTATTACCACAGTCTCGCCGTTGTAATAGTTTTCGGCATCGATTTCTTTCAAGCCCTTGGTCATGCGGTGCAGGTTTGCCATGATCAACTCGCCGTTCAATTGCAGCAGATCGCGTTTTTCAGCTTGGTCCTGCTCTTTCTTCAGCTTTTTCAATTTCCCTTTAAGTTTGGTGATTTCATTTTGCAGCCAGCGTTCAAGGTCGCCGGCTTGCTGTTTGACGCGATCGCGTTCCGCTTTGGCGTAATACATGCGGTCCAATAATTCGCCCAGTGTCGGGAATTCGAGCGTGCTGCCTGCTGCGAGATGCGTCAAAGGTGCGGCAGAGAAAAAGCTTTTGCCTTCTTGTTCGACGTAATAGCCGCTCGGCTGCTCTTTCCGGAATTCATGGAGGAACTGCTCGGCCCCTTCGGTTTTGCTTTCGGTGTGGCTGAGGCGGTAGACGAGCTCGCGGGCATTGAGCGGCGAGAAGCCGGCATAAGTGCTGACGATTTCGGATTCGCTGAGCTCGGCGAGTTCGGCGGCAGAGCTGAATGGATCTTTTTTATCCTGGGACGGCGGGAAGACATAAGGCTGTCCCGGCAGCACTGTGCGGAACGAGTTGACGCTCGGCGGCAAATGCTTGAGGCTGTCGAGAATCATCATCCGTTCGGCGTCTACTAAGATGACGTTCGAATGGCGGCCCATCAATTCAACATGCAATTCGCGTTCGATGTCATCGCCGATTTCGTTTTTGCTCTTTATTTTCAAAATGATGAGGCGGTCCATCTCGTGCTGGCTGACGCTCGAGATGACGCCTCCTTCGATGTGCTTGCGCAGCAGCATGCAGAACATCGGCGGTTCGGACGGATTGGTGTTCGCCATATTGGTGAGGTGCATGCGAGCGTATGACGGGTGGATCGAAATCAATAATTTATGGTTTTTCCCTTGCGCGCGTATGTGCAAAAGCAGTTCAAGCTGATTGGGCTGATGAACTTTTGAAATTCTGCCTGACACGAGGCCTTGGAGCTCGCGCGTCATCGCTGTTGTAAATAATCCATCAAATGCCATTAAAAATCCCTCTTTCAAATCGTTTTGTTCCATCTTATCATTTTCACGGTGTATTATGATATAATAAGACAGTTAGATAGAAAACGAAGAACAATGACCAGTTATGGGTGGCGGTGATGTCTGTGAAAAAAGCGGTGAAGTTTGTTTCTCTCGGCAGTGGCAATGCCGTGTCGGTGAATCGGATCGTTTCGATCGTTACACCAGATTCTGCACCGTCCAAACGGCTGGTTCAGGAAGCGCGCAGCAAAGGCTTGCTCGTTGACGCGACAGGCGGCAAGAAGACCAGATCGATTTTGGTGATGGACAGCGACCACGTTGTCATATCCGCAATGTCAGCTGAGACATTGATTGCGCGTGCTGAAGAAAATGACGACGAAACGAATGAGGGATAAAATGAGAAAACATCGCGGACTGCTGATTGTATTATCAGGGCCTTCGGGTGTCGGCAAAGGCACCGTCAGAAAAGAGCTGTTCTCACAGCCGGATACGAATTATGAATACTCCATTTCAATGACGACCCGCTCGCCGCGGGAAGGGGAAGTGGATGAAGTCGATTACTTCTTCAAGACCCGCAGCGAATTCGAAGAACTGATCGAGCAAGGCAAATTGCTCGAATACGCAGAGTTCGTCGGGAATTATTACGGCACCCCGCTTGATTATGTCAATATGATGCGGGATGCCGGCCGGGATGTATTCCTGGAAATCGAAGTGCAAGGTGCGGCCCAAGTCCGTTCGAAAGTGCCGGATGGCTTGTTCATTTTCCTGGCGCCGCCGAGTTTGTCCGAGCTTGAAGAGCGGCTGGTCGGACGCGGCACAGAAACGGATGAAGTGATCGCTTCGCGTTTAAGTGCAGCACGCCAGGAACTGGAAATGATGAATTTATATGACTACGTTGTCGTGAACGACGAAGTCGAAAACGCTTGCGACCGCATCAATGCGATCATCATCGCGGAACATTGCAAGCGTGAACGTGTTGAGCAACGCTATCTTGATATGCTAAAGGAGAATGCCTGATGTTATACCCATCCGTTGATAAGTTAAAAAGCAAGATCGATTCGAAATACTCGTTGGTGGCGCTCGCTTCTAAACGTGCCCGCCAATTGCATGAACATGGCGACGAGAAGCTTGATTCATACGTGTCCGCTAAATCCGTAGGCAAAGCGCTTGAAGAAGTGGCTGCCGGCGTATTGAAGATTGAACAGCAAGACGAATTCGCAATCTACGAAGATGAAATTTAACCATTAATCGCAACCGACGACTCCCAGAGCAAATTTGTTCTTTGGGAGTTTGTTGTTTAGAAAGGGTGTTTGTGTTGTTGGTGAATCGTAAAATCCTATTATGTGTAAGCGGAGGCATTGCTGTCTACAAAGCGGTGGCTTTGGTCAGCAAACTGTCGCAGGCAGGAGCCATAGTCAAAGTGATCATGACGGAATCGGCGCGGCAATTCGTCCAGCCGTTATCGTTCCAGGTGATGTCCCGCAATGATGTCTATTTTGATACATTCGATGAAAAGGATTCCTCGGTGATTGCGCATATCGATTTAGCTGATTGGGCTGATTTGATCATTGTGGCGCCTGCAACGGCAAATGTCATCGGCAAACTGGCTAACGGCATCGGCGACGATATGGTCACCACAACCTTGCTTGCAGCGACAGCCCCGATTTGGGTGGCGCCTGCGATGAATGTCCATATGTACGACCATCCCGCAGTCAAGCGGAATATCCAGCAGCTGCACGAGGACGGTGTCCAATTCATCGAGCCCTCAGAGGGTTTTTTGGCTTGCGGCTATGTCGGCAAAGGGCGGCTTGAAGAACCGGAGAAAATTGTGGAACTGGTTTCCGCTCATTTCACCCGTCCCAAAGCATTGGTAGGCAAAAAAGTTTTGGTGACAGCGGGGCCAACGCGTGAACGCATCGATCCTGTGCGCTTTCTGACGAATTTCTCAAGCGGCAAAATGGGCTATGCAATGGCCCGCGCGGCGGCTGAAATGGGTGCGGAGACGATTTTGATCAGCGGGCCGGTTTCGCTGCAGGTGCCAAAAGGGGTCAAGCGGATTTCGGTGGAAAGTGCGGAAGACATGCTGAACGCGGTGAAAACGGAATACCCGGATGCTGACATCGTCATCAAGACTGCGGCGGTGGCGGATTACCGGCCCATTCATGCGCATTCACAGAAGATGAAAAAACAGGCTGGCGGTTCGACGATTGAACTCGAACGCACTGTAGACATCCTCCAGACGCTCGGACAGGAAAAAACACACCAGATATTGATCGGTTTTGCAGCCGAAACGAACGATGTGGCCCATTACGCGAAAGACAAGCTGGCACGGAAAAATGCGGATTACATCATCGCGAACGATGTCAGCGAAGCGGGTTCCGGCTTTGAGTCGGATAGCAATCGCGTGACGGTTTACGGCCGCAACGGCTTCGAACGTATTTTCGATATGCTGCCGAAAGAACAATTGGCGCAGCAGCTGCTTGGACTGATCGTGGAAAGGGAAGATTTGCATGATAGCT
Source organism: Planococcus sp. APC 3906 (assembly GCF_030407685.1). Taxonomy (NCBI): domain Bacteria; kingdom Bacillati; phylum Bacillota; class Bacilli; order Caryophanales; family Caryophanaceae; genus Planococcus; species Planococcus sp. APC 3906. Next base: position 27,578 of record NZ_JASDCW010000004.1, read on the forward strand.
GAAGTGATTGTCGATGTCGCAGCGCATCCTATCGACCGGCCGTTCGATTACGCCGTTCCGGAGGAGCTGCAAGTGCTGGTTGAACCGGGCATGCGCGTGAAAGTGCCGTTTGGTCCGCGCAAAGTGCTCGGCTTTATCACTGCCTTAAAAGATACATCCGATTTCGATGTGTCCCGCCTGAAACCGATTCATGAATTGATGGATGTCGTACCAGTTTTGAATGAAGAATTATTGGCCATGGCGAAATGGATGAAAAAACAGACTGTGTGTTTTGAAATAGATGCTTTGCAAGTGATGATCCCTTCAGCATTGCGCGCTAAATACGAAAAACGTTTTGTCTTGAACGCACCGCTAGAGGAGCTCCCGGAACCGCTGCAGCCTTATTTTGATAAACGGCCATTCGTCCGTTCGCAGGACGCTGTGGAGGTCTATAGTTTATTGAAGAAAGAACTGGAGCGCGGCACGGTTGTAGCTGATACCGACATCTCGCAGCAGACGGCTGTCAAAAAAGCGCGGATGATCCATATTACGGATTCGTTGGAAAAACTGGAATCGATCGAAATCCGCTTCAATGCCAAACAGCAGGTCAAATTGATGTCTTTTTTCAAAAACCACCTCGGCAAGGCATTCGAATCCTCGGTCCTGCAAAAAGAAGCGGGCACGACTTTGCCGACCATTTACAGTTTGGCGGAAAAAGGCGCTGCGGAAATCCACAACGAAGAGCTGTACCGCGATCCGAAATTATTGAGCGACATCGAGAAAAAGCCGAACCTGCAATTGACCGAAGCGCAGCAAGCCGCATACGACGCAATCGATGCGGCATTGAATACACCGAAAACCTTCCTGCTGCACGGCATCACCGGCAGCGGCAAGACGGAAATCTACCTGCAGACAATTGAAGAAACGCTGAAAGCCGGCAAAGAGGCGATCATGCTCGTGCCGGAAATTTCGTTGACGCCCCAAATGACGCTGCGTTTCAAGGAACGTTTCGGCGATTTGGTGGCAGTGCTGCACAGCGGCTTGTCAGCTGGTGAAAAATACGACGAATGGCGGAAAATCCAGCGCGCTGAAGTGAAAGTGGTCGTTGGTGCGCGTTCAGCGATTTTCGCCCCTTTCCGCAATTTGGGCCTCATCATTCTGGATGAAGAACACGAATCGAGTTATAAGCAAGATGACTCCCCTCGCTATCATGCAAGGGATATGGCTATTTGGCGCAGCGAATACCATAATTGTCCGGTGATTTTGGGCAGTGCGACGCCGTCGCTTGAATCTTATGCGCGTGCGCAAAAAGGCGTCTACGAATTGCTGGTGCTTGAAAAACGGGCGAAAAACCAGCCGCTGCCGACCGTCCACATTGTCGATATGCGCGAAGAACTGCGCAACGGCAACCGGTCCATGTTTTCGGTGCCGCTTGCAGAAGCGATCCGCGAACGCCTGGAGCGCAAAGAACAGACGGTTTTATTCCTCAACAAACGGGGCTATTCCTCGTTCGTGCTGTGCCGCGACTGCGGAACGGTCATGCAATGCCCGAACTGCGACATTTCGCTGACCTACCACCGTTCAAGCGAATTGATGAAATGCCATTATTGCGGCTACGACGAACCGGTGCCGCATACATGCCCGGAATGTGAAAGCGAACACATCCGCTTCTTCGGAACCGGAACGCAAAAAGTCGAAGAAGAACTCGCCAAATTGGTGCCGGAAGCCCGCGTGCTGCGGATGGACGTCGACACGACGCGCAATAAAGGCGCACACGAAAAAATCCTGGCGGCATTCGGGGAAGGCAAAGCGGATATCTTGCTCGGCACCCAAATGATTGCCAAAGGCCTCGATTTTCCGAACATCACGTTGGTGGGAGTGCTGTCTGCGGACACGACGCTGCATTTGCCTGATTTCCGGGCGGCTGAAAAAACCTACCAGCTGTTGACGCAAGTGAGCGGGCGTGCAGGACGCGATAAATTGCCGGGAACGGTTTTCGTCCAGTCATATACACCGGACCATTACGCAATTACGCTGGCGAAAGACCAATTGTACGAGCCATTTTTCGAACAGGAAATGGCGATGCGGCGTGCCAGCGGCTACCCGCCGTATTATTACGTCGTCAATGTCCAATTTACGCACGAGGACTTGATGACGGTCGCGGGCTATGCGGACCAAAGCGTCCGCTTCCTGCAAAGCCAATTGTCCCAAAGCACGCTGATTATCGGGCCATCCGCCTCGCTTATCGCCCGTGTGAACAATAGATATCGCTATCAATGTTTGATAAAATACAAAAAAGAACCGAAGCTCGCCGACGTTATGCAGCAGCTGATCAAAATTTATCGCTCGGAATGGATAAAAAAAGGCGCAACATTGTCGATCGATATGAATCCGACTTCGGTGATGTAAAAGAAATGGGGAACCAGACATGGCAATCTTAGAAATCATCAAACACCCGAACCCGATTTTAGAGCAGAAATGCGAAACGGTAACGAAATTCGATAAAAAACTTGCGAAGTTGCTCGACGATATGCACGAAACAATGATTGAAAACGACGGCGTCGGCATTGCCGCGCCGCAAGTCAATGTGGCACAGCGCATCGCCATCGTCGATTTTAATGAAGGCCAGGAACCGATTGAAATGATCAACCCTGAATTGGCGCTTTATGAAGGAGCCGACACGGACATTGAAGGCTGCCTCAGCTTCCCGGGAATTTTCGGTGAAGTAGAGCGTTTTGACCACATCAAGATCAAAGCGCAAGAGCGCGACGGCTCTTGGTATGAACTTGAAGCAGAAGGCTATGAAGCACGCGCAATCCTGCATGAAATAGACCACCTCGAAGGCATTTTGTTCACGAGCAAAATCACGAAATACATTTCACAGGAAGAATTGGATGCGATCATCGCCGAAGCGGCTGCTGAAGAGGAGGAAACGGTTTGACGAAAATCGTCTTTATGGGCACGCCGGCGTTTTCGGCTCCAATCCTGCGCATGCTTGTCGAGGAAGGGTATGACGTCATTTCTGTCGTCACTCAGCCGGACCGGCCAGTCGGGCGTAAAAAAGTGCTGACGCCGACACCTGTCAAAGAAGAGGCATTGCGCCTTGGATTGCCGGTTTACCAGCCGGAGAAATTGAAGAATCCCGAAGAATTGCAACATGTGCTGGACCTTGCACCGGATTTGATCATCACCGCGGCGTTCGGGCAAATATTGCCGAGCGCCGTGCTTGAGGCGCCGAAACTTGGCGCCATCAATGTCCATGCATCGCTGCTGCCAGCATACCGGGGAGGCGCACCGATCCATCAGGCCATTATCGACGGCCAAACAGAAACGGGCGTCACCATCATGTATATGGTCGACCGGCTCGACGCCGGAGACATCATTTCCCAAACCGTTGTGCCGATTGGCAGCAAAGACGATACGGGCGTAATGTTCGATAAATTGAGCGCGGCAGGCAAAGATTTGCTGAAAGCGACATTGCCATCGATCATCGATGGCACCAACGCAAGACAGCCGCAGGACGAAGAAAAAGTGACATATGCACGAAATATATCACGCGATCAGGAACGCATTGATTGGACCCAATCAGCGCAAGCCATCTATAACCAGGTGCGCGGACTGCATCCGTGGCCAGTCGCGTTCACGACTTATAATGAACAAAACATGAAAATCTGGCAAACTGAGCCGATCGCATCTGCGAAAAGCGGAAAACCGGGAGAAGTGCTTGAACTGGGCGGCGACTCTATTCTCGTGCAAACGGGAGAAGGCGTCTTGGCGATCAAGGAACTGCAGCCAGCAGGCAAAAAGCGCATGAGCGCTGCCGATTATTTAAAAGGACCTAAGATCCAGGTGGGAGATTTATTCGTATGAAAAACAAAAAACTGCAAGGCAACGTTCGGGATGCGGCATTTTCCATTCTCTGGGCTGTTGAAAACAAACAGGCATACAGCAATTTGCTGCTGCATCAGACAATCGAAAGCTACGCTATTTCCAATAAGAACAAAGGCTTGTTGACTGAAATCACTTACGGCACTTTGCAGCACCAGATGACGCTCGATTATTACCTGGAGCCTTATTTGAAAGGCAAAGTGGAACCGTGGGTAAAAACCCTGCTGCGCATGTCACTGTACCAAATCGTCTACCTTGACCGGGTTCCGGCGCATGCAGTTGTCCATGAAGCGGTGGAAATTGCCAAACGGCGCGGCCACGGGGGCATTGCTAAATTCGTCAACGGCGTACTGCGCTCGGTTCAGCGCAACGGCGTCCGTTCGTTCAACACGATCAGCGATCCGTATGAGAAAATTTCCATAGAAACGAGCCATCCGGTATGGATGATCAAACGCTGGGCCGAACAATTCGGTTTGGAAAAGACGCGCGAAATGGCGTTGGAAAACAATAAAATCCCTTCCCAGACGGTCCGTGTCAACCGCATGCAGGCGACTCCTGAAGAAGTGATCGAGATGCTCGAATCCGAAGGCTTGGAAGCAGTCCAAAGCAAATGGGTCCCAGAATGCCTGATTGTCACAAATGGCCAGCCTGCGAAAACGGCGACGTTCGAAAAAGGCTTTATCACGATACAAGATGAAAGTTCGATGCTGAGCGCCTATGCCTTACAGGCAGGTCCTGGCATGGAAGTGCTTGATATGTGTGCGGCTCCAGGCGGGAAGACGACTCATATCGCAGAAAAGATGGAAAACAAAGGGCATTTATTCGCCATGGACCTCCATAAGCATAAAATCAAGCTGATTGAAGAAACGGCGAAACGCCTCGGGCACACCGTTATCGAGGCAGAAGTCGGTGACGGCAAGAAAAGCGTCGAGCGCTTCGGTCCTGAAAAATTCGACCGTATCCTAGTAGATGCTCCTTGCAGCGGTCTTGGCGTCATCAAACGCAAGCCGGACATCAAATACACGAAAAAAGAGGAAGATTTCGACAGGCTGCAGGAAATCCAATTGGAGCTGCTTAGCCAAGCGGCGCAATTATTGAAGCCAGATGGCATCATGGTCTACAGCACATGCACAGTCGATTCGGTGGAAAACCGCGGAACGGCTGAGCGGTTCCTGAAAGAACACCCGGAAATGGAAAAAATCGAAGTGGCATTGCCAAAAGAGCTTGGGCTGAAAAACACAGGCTTCGTGCAGATTTTTCCGCAAGACTACGGCAGCGATGGTTTTTTCCTTTCCGCCTTCCGCAAACAAGCTTCTATTAAATAGTTCAAGCACGATTAGACATGAAACGGGGTGCCGGGTTTTGGTGCAATATGTTTTGGAAAGTGATACGGGTAAAAAACGCAAAATCAACGAGGATCGGGTAGCGGTTTTGAAGCGTCCGGACGGCCTGCTGCTTGCAGTGGTAGCCGATGGGATGGGCGGCCATAATGCAGGCGACGTAGCGAGTTCGATGACCGTTGATACTTTAGGAGAAATGTTCATGGAAGCTGGGAGAGACGCGTTTTCATCAATCGATGAAAAGAAATCGTGGCTGTCCTTGAATATCCAGAAAGTCAACGCCATGGTATATGAATACGCAGAAAACAACCCGGGCTGCAAAGGGATGGGCACAACGCTCATCGCTGCCTTGATCGAAGGGCAAGATTGCGTTATGTGCCATATTGGCGACAGCCGTGCTTATGTCATCAATGGATCAATCGAACAAGTGACGCGTGACCATTCTTACGTCAACGTGCTGATTGACAGCGGTGAAATCAGTGAAGAAGAAGCAGAAGCGCATCCGAAGAAAAACTGGATCGTCAAAGCGCTTGGGACCGACCCCGAAATTGATGGTGAAATCCTTCATTTCTCAACAACAGCACTTTCGTATATGCTGATTTGTTCAGATGGGCTCAGCAATAAAATAACCAAAGAAGAAATTTCCTCCATTATTCTGTCGGATGCTCCACTCTCCCTTAAAGGGGAGGAAATGGTGAATCTGGCGAATGACATGGGTGGAGAGGACAATATCTCGTTCGTTCTTCTTTCCTTGAAGGATGAGGAGGTGTAAGCATGTTAATCGGCAAAAGCATTAATGGCCGCTATAAGATTTTAGAATTGATCGGCGGAGGCGGGATGTCGAACGTTTACCTGGCCCATGACATAATTTTGGACCGGGATATTGCCATTAAGATTTTGCGCTATGATTTCTCCAATGAAGAAGAATTGCGCAGGCGATTCCAACGTGAGGCATTGTCGACCACCAGCCTGGCACACCCGAATATCGTCAACATTTTCGATGTCGGAGAAGAAGGCTCGCTGCATTATTTGGTAATGGAGTATGTGCCGGGGAAGACGCTCAAAGAATACATAATCGAGCACTCGCCCGTCGAGCCTGAACAAGCTGTGAAAATCATGAAGCAACTGACGTCAGCGTTGGCGCATGCCCACCAGAACCAGATCGTCCACCGCGACATCAAGCCGCAAAATATCCTGATGGATGCCGAAGGCAATGTGAAAATCACCGATTTCGGCATTGCGATGGCATTGAGTGCCACGTCTTATACGCAAACCAATTCGGTGCTGGGGACAGTCCATTATTTGTCGCCGGAGCAAGCACGCGGCGGCGCAGCGAACAAGAAATCGGATATTTATTCACTGGGCATTGTGATGTTTGAATTGCTTACAGGGCGTTTGCCGTTCTCAGGTGAATCTGCGGTATCGATTGCATTAAAGCATCTTCAGACAGAAACGCCGTCACTGCGTGAAATGGTGCCGACAATTCCACAAAGTCTGGAGAATGTTGTCTTAAAAGCGACTGCGAAAAACCCGCAGCACCGCTACCAGTCAGCCAACGAAATGGAAGAGGATTTGTCGACGGTTTTATTGCCGGAACGGCTCAATGAACCGAAGTTTACAGTCCCTCATGACGATGACGAGACGAAAGCGATGCCCGCCATCAAGGACCCGAAAACGTTTGAACGTTCTCAGGAGACGAAAACCGTTGTGCCTGTCGACAGCGTAAAAATCGCTGGAGGCAGCAATAAAAAGCCTCCGGTTCCAGAAAAGAAAAAGAAAAAGAAGCTGCCATGGGCCATCGCAGTGATTGGCGCGCTGATTTTAGCTGGATTGATAACGGCTATAGCGTTTCCTGGACTGTTTGAACCGCGGCAAGTCGCTGTACCGGACGTTTCCGGTATGGAACGGAACGAAGCGGTTGAAGAATTGCAGGCTGCAGGCTTCCTGGTTGGGGAAGAACAGCAGCAGCCTTCTGAAGATATTGAAGAAGGTCAGGTTATCCGGACGATCCCGGAATCCGGAAAAATGCGGGATCGGGAATCTGAGATTCAATTGTTCATTAGCTCAGGCAAAGAAAGTGTGTTGTTCGAGGATTTTACCGGCGAAGATGCTGAAGAAACGGAAGAATTGCTGCGGCAGGCCAATTACATGGACGTGAGCCTTGTCGAGGAATTTTCAGATGAACCGGCCGGCACCGTCCTCTCGCATGAACCGAGAGCCGGCGACGAAGTCATTGCTTCTGAAACAGAAGTGGTTTTGACGGTCAGCAAAGGCAAAGACATGCGCGCAGTGGAAAACATCGCTGGATTTTCCGAGGCGGATTTGAGCCAGTACGCGCGGACCTCCGGCTTCAATATCCGCATCATCGGGGAAGAGTCGTCAGATACTGCTGCCGAAGGGACTGTCTTATCGCAGACCCCGGCTGCTGGTGAAAAACTGGAAGCGGGCAGCACCATTGAAGTGGTGATGTCATCCGGCAAAGCTCCGCTGCCGCTGAAAACATATATCCGCACCGTTGATATACCATACGAGCCGGCCGAACCGGCGGCGGAGGGCGAGGAGCCAGTGGAACAGACGATCCAGATATATATCCAGGACAATGACAGTACAATGGCTGAGCCTGTCGAGGAGTTCACCATTACCGAAAGCGAGTCGCGCAAAATCGAATTGCAGATTGCAGAAGGCGGCAGCGCAACCTATCGCATCGTCCGCGACTCGACCGTTATTGAAGAAGACACCATCGAATACAATAACGTGGAATAAAATCACTAGCTGACATTAGAAGGAGTGAAAACAAGCATGCCGAAAGGTCAAATCAGAAAAGCGCTGAGCGGATTCTATTATGTTATGGACGAAGACGGCAAACGCTATACCCAGTGCAGAGGCCGGGGCGTTTTCCGCAACCGCCAAATTTCCCCTCTGGTCGGCGATTATGTCGACTATGAAGCGGATAATGAGCTGGAAGGCACCATCACCCATGTCCATGAACGGAAGAATGAACTGGTGCGCCCGCCCATCGCGAATGTCGACCAGGCAATTCTTGTGTTTTCCGCAAAACAGCCTGATTTCCATACGATGCTATTGGACAGGTTTTTGACGGCGATCGAGTCTCATGATATACAGCCTGTCATTTGCATCACCAAAATGGATTTGATGAACGACAGCGAAAAAGAAAATCTTGCTCATTTTATTGAGGATTATGAAAAAATCGGCTATGAAGTCATTCCGACATTCATTGGCGACCCTGAATTGCAGCAGCGCCTCATGCCCGTGCTCGAAGGCAAAATCAGTGTACTGGCGGGCCAATCAGGTGTCGGCAAGTCAACGATGCTCAATACGATTCTGCCGGCGCTTGAGCTGAAAACTGATGCCATTTCGAAAGCCTTGAACCGAGGCAAGCATACGACGCGCCATGTCGAGCTGATCGAGGTCAATAACGGCTTGCTGGCCGACACGCCAGGATTCAGTTCATTCGATTTTGATACGGTTGAAAAAGAAGAACTTTCCGAGTTCTTCCCTGAATTCGCTGCCCGCTCAAACGGCTGCAAATTCCGGGAATGCCTTCATTTAAATGAACCGAAATGTGCCATAAAAGCAGCAGTTGAAAGCAAGGAAATCCCAGAATACCGCTATAAGCATTACCTGAAATTTTTGGAAGAAATTATGACGAGAAAGCCGAGGTACTCGAATGATTAAAATTGCACCTTCGATACTAGCAGCAGATTTTGCGAAATTGGGAGAAGAAGTTCTCGAAGTTGAAAAAGCAGGAGCCGATTGGATCCACATTGATGTCATGGATGGCCATTTCGTTCCGAATATCTCTTTTGGCGCGATTGTGGTGGACGCTATCCGCCCATTGACGAAACTTCCGCTCGATGTCCACTTGATGATTGAAAATGCAGACCGCTACATCGAGGATTTCGCCAAAGCAGGAGCGGATTACATCACGGTCCATGTTGAAGCATGCCCGCATTTGCACCGGACAATCCAATTGATCCGCGCATCCGGTGTTAAGCCAGGGGTCGTTTTGAATCCGCATTCGCCGATCGAAACAATTCTTCCAATCCTTGAAGACATTGACCTCGTATTGTTCATGACAGTCAACCCGGGCTTCGGCGGCCAGAAATTCATCGAATCGGTCGTGCCAAAAGTGGAACAATTGTCGAAAATCATCCGTGAAAAAGGCTTGTCAATCGACATCCAAATCGATGGCGGCATCAATGAAGAAACCATTATTCCATGTGCCAAAGCCGGCGCCAATGTATTTGTAGCAGGTTCTGCAATTTTCGGAAAAAGGGATCGCCGCGAAGCATTGCAGGCGATCAAACGGGCTGGAGAAGAGGCCATCTCGTGAATGTCGTAATCGTCGGCAGCGGCCCGGTGGACGAACTGCCGGACTTCGCCGCTTGGCCAGATGCGATATTCATCGGGGTGGACGCGGGAACATTGGTATTGCTGGAACAGGGCATTTTTCCAAAAGCTGCGGTCGGTGATTTCGATTCGGTGTCGCAGAGGGAATTGGATGAAATCGCTTCGCTGTTCCCTGATTTCAGCCGGGCAGAGGTAGAGAAGGACGAAACCGATACGGAACTTGCGCTGGAGAAGGCGATGGAATTTTCACCGCAGCATGTTTTTGTGGCGGGTGTAACCGGTGGACGGCTGGATCATTACATGAGCGCGCTCCACGCTGTTTACCATGTCCATCTCAAGCATTCCGGCATCAAGTTCTACATCGTCAACAAACAGAACCGCATCCGCTTTTTGGAACCAGGCGTCCACAAAATCCAACGGGAAAGCGGCTACCGCTTCATCTCGTTTTATCCTTTCGCTGAGGAGATTGAAGGCTTCACATTGGAGAACTTCAAATATCCTGTTGTGGATAAAACCATCCGTTTCGGATCCACGCGTTTCGTCAGCAACGAATTCGAGGGAGAAGGCACCGTGTCCTTTACAAAAGGCAGCTGCATCGTCATCGAAAGCGCAGACATATGAAAAGGTGCATCGGATTTTTCCGATGCACCTTTTTGGTTTTATTGAAAAACTGGACTTCTCTTTTCATTCGCTACAGGCGGACGCTTACCGCGGGCCTTGCTTCAGTCTCCTCGTCGCTTCGCTCCTGCGGGGCCTTCAGCACAGGCTAGTCCCGCAGGTGTCGCCGCCTTCCGCTTCACTCAATGCTATACCTTAAATAGATATCATTTCTTTTAACAAAGAACACGAAAGATAAACTTCCTGACGTTCCTTTTGATTCTCGAGATATGGAGCAAAACAGCTCCGACTCCCGCGGGAGCAGTGAAGCGATGCAGTGACGAAATCCACTCGGGCGTTAGCACGAGTTAGTTCGGCGCAAGCCCGTAAGAAAGATATAACCGAAAGTAGTTCGGGCATATGTTTTAGGGGGCTGTTTTGCGGAATATCGTCCTAACAAATTAATATAGATTAGCTTTTTTAAAAACAAGAAAAAATGCCGGATCTGACTGATGTCAGATTCGGCATTCGTGTTGGGCGAGTGATTAAACGCGCTCAACTTTTCCTGATTTCATTGCTCTTGCAGAAACCCATACACGTTTCGGTTTACCGTTTACAAGGATACGAACTTTTTGAAGGTTTGCTCCCCATGTACGTTTTGTCGAGTTCAACGCGTGTGAACGGGCGTTTCCAGCGCGAGCTTTACGTCCGCTAATTGCACATACTTTAGGCATGTAAGTCCCTCCTCACAAGTGAAGCTGAAAATTATAATAGAATTTCAGTTCGTTTTTCGTTTCACATACTTTAATAATTTAACACAGGTATTTAGCCTTTGCAAGATATTTTCACAGGTCTTTCAAGAAAAAAACCTTTACACCCCAAACGCCTGCTTTTCTTGTATAATGGTTTCATGTAGAATGAAAAGAGTGAAATAGGACTCAAGGAGGAATTCCAATGTCGATTGAATTGAAAAACGAATACGGCCAAATCGATATTTCCAATGATGTAATCGCCCAAATTGCAGGCGGAGCGGCAATCGAATGCTACGGAATCGTAGGGATGGCGACGAAGCATCAGATCAGAGATGGCCTGACCGATATATTGCGCAAAGAGAATTTCGCTAAAGGTGTCATTGTCCGCCAGGAAGATAAAGATTTGAGCATTGATATGTATGTCATCATCAGCTACGGAACAAAAATTTCCGAAGTGGCGTACCAAGTCCAGTCCAAAGTGAAATACACAATTACCAAGACGCTTGGCATGCCTGTCAAAGCAGTCAATATTTATGTTCAAGGAGTTCGTGTGACGAACCCGTAAGAGGAGGAAGAAACGGCTATGAAGTCTTTAAATGGAATTCAGTTCGCGGATATGGTGCAGATGGGTGCCCATCACCTTTATCAAAATGCGGATTATGTAGATGCATTGAATGTATTTCCAGTGCCAGACGGTGATACTGGAACGAACATGAACTTGTCTATGACTTCGGGGGCGAAAGAAACCGAAGCGCATGCACAAGAACATATTGGCAAAACGGCAGGAGCATTATCAAAAGGATTGTTGATGGGAGCGCGCGGAAATTCGGGCGTTATTTTATCGCAATTATTCCGAGGTTTTGGCAAATCGATTGCCAATGAACCGGAATTGTCGGCTGTCAAATTTGCGGAAGCTCTTCAGCACGGCGTAGAAACAGCGTATAAAGCGGTGATGAAGCCGGTTGAAGGCACAATCTTGACTGTAGCTAAAGACGCTGCAGCAAAAGGCATGGAAGTTTCAAAAACAGAAACGGATGTTATTGCGCTTTTCGAAGCCGTGGTCACGGAAGCGAAAGCTTCACTTGAACGCACACCGGATCTGCTTCCTGTATTAAAAGAAGTCGGCGTTGTCGACAGCGGCGGCCAAGGGCTTGTCTACGTGTACGAAGGTTTTCTTGCTTCATTGAAAGGCGAGCAATTGCCGGAGAAGCATGCCCATAACACGATGGATGATTTGGTCAGCGCTGAACACCATAAGAACATCGCAGGCTTCATGGACACATCGGATATTGAATTCGGCTATTGCACGGAATTCATGGTGAAATTCGAAGAAGGCAAAAAAGAATTCAACGAAGCAGCTTTCCGTACAGACTTGAGCGGCTACGGCGATTCGCTTTTGGTTATCTCGGATGATGAAGTCGCGAAAATCCATATCCACTCGGAAGAACCGGGCAAAGTGCTTACATACGGCCAGCAATTCGGCAGCTTGATTTCGATGAAAATCGAGAACATGCGCCAACAGCATATCGATATCGTTGGCGAGGATTTCCGCAAAGGCGAACCGAAAAAAACGGCGACGCATCCTTACGCAGTCGTGACTGTCGCAATGGGTGAAGGCGTAGCCGAACTTCTCAGAAGCATCGGAGCCTCTTACGTCATTGAAGGCGGGCAAACGATGAACCCTTCGACGGAAGACATCGTCAACGCGGTTAAATCGATCGGTGCAGAGCGCGTATTGATTTTGCCGAACAATAAAAACATCATCATGGCAGCTGAGCAGGCGGCGGAATTGCTGGAAATCGAAGCAGCCGTAGTACCGACTAAAGACGTGCCGCAAGGAATGGCCGCATTGCTGGCGTTCAATGCCAACGCGACGGTTGATGAAAATCTGAAAACAATGGCGAATGCATCGAAACAAGTGAAATCGGGCTCTGTGACATTTGCAGTCCGCGATACTTCGATTGATGGCGTGACCATTACGAAAGATGACTTCATGGGAATCTCAGAAGGCAAAATCGTCATTTCAGATGCCAGCTTAGAGCGGGTTACGGAAGAATTGGCGAAAAAACTCATCGATGAAGATTCTGAAATCGTCACTATTCTTTTCGGTGAAGATGTGAACGAATCGGATGCTGAGAAATTGGGCGGATTCATCGAAACCCTCAATAGCGAAGTCGAAGTGGAAATCCACAACGGCAAGCAGCCGCTTTATCCTTATATAATTTCTGTTGAATAGAAACCCTTGGCGCATACAAATGTATGCGCTTTTTTATTTTTGTAGATTGTGGCAAATTCATGTACACTGAAGGTAGACGCAACTAGATAGAAAGGGGTTTGAGCAATGAAGTTCAAATCTGTTTTTGATATTATAGGACCGGTCATGATCGGTCCCTCTTCATCGCATACAGCGGGTGCCGCGCGCATCGGAAGAGTGGCAAGGGATTTATTCGGGCGGCAGCCGAAATGGGCGAAGATCCATTTATACGGCTCGTTCGCCGAGACATATAAAGGGCATAGTACGGATGTAGCAATCGTCGGCGGACTGTTGGACTACGATACGTTTGATGAGCGCATCAAGACTTCTTTTGAAGAAGCGGAAAAGCTGGGCATGGCATTCGAGTTCATCCCGGAAACCGCCAGTGTTGAACACCCGAATACCGCACGCATCGTCATTGGCGATGAACGTTCGGAAATGTCGCTGATGGGCATTTCCATCGGTGGCGGTAAAATAGAAATCACGGAATTGAACGGATTCCCGCTGCGCTTGTCCGGCAACCATCCGGCGATCCTGGTGGTCCATGATGACCGCTCTGGCTGCATCGCAAACGTAGCGAATTGCTTGTATAAATACGATATCAACATCGGCCATATGGAAGTGTCCCGGAAAGAAAAAGGGGACATGGCGCTTATGGTCATTGAAGTGGATCAGAATGTCGACAAAGAAGTGTTGGACGAGCTTACTGAGCTCCCGAACATTACACAAGTGACGCGAATCGCTGATTGAGAAGGAGGCAAATACAGTGGAACCTTTATTCCGCAATGTAAAAGAATTGGTGGCACGGGCTGAACAGGAAAATAAATTGATTTCAGAAATCATGATTGAGCAGGAAATGCTCATCACTGACCGGCCGCGCGAAGATATCATGAAACAGATGGACCGCAATTTGACGGTCATGGAAGAAGCCGTTGAAAAAGGGCTGAAAGGCGTGCATTCCGTATCCGGTTTAACAGGCGGCGACGCTGTTTTGCTGCAGGCGTATATGGAAAAAGGCAATACGCTGTCAGGCAACCTTTTATTGGACGCTGTCAGCAAAGCTGTGGCGACGAACGAAGTCAACGCGGCGATGGGCACGATTTGTGCGACACCGACAGCGGGGTCAGCAGGCGTTGTGCCAGGGACCTTATTTGCAGTGAAAAACCAGCTTAACCCAACGCGGGAACAGATGATCCGTTATTTGTTCACGTCGGGTGCTTTCGGCTTTGTTGTCGCGAATAATGCGTCGATTTCAGGTGCAGAGGGCGGCTGCCAAGCGGAAGTCGGATCAGCAGCCGGAATGGCCGCTGCTGCGATCGTGGAGATGGCGGGCGGAACACCGCAGCAATCTTCTGAAGCATTTGCGATTACCTTGAAAAATATGCTCGGACTGGTTTGTGATCCAGTGGCAGGCCTTGTCGAAGTGCCTTGCGTCAAACGCAATGCCATGGGCGCAGCCAATTCGGTTGTAGCTGCCGATATGGCACTTGCAGGCGTAACCAGCCGCATTCCATGCGATGAAGTGATCAGTGCAATGTATGAAATCGGTAAATCGATGCCGAGCGCATTGAGAGAAACGGCAAAAGGCGGACTTGCCGCTACTCCGACCGGCAAATGGCTGGAAGCGAAAATATTTGGCGGGTCTGTGGTCGGCAGTGGGCAGTAAAGATTCTGTCGCTGTCTTAAAAGGCGTCGGCAGACAAGCTGCGGAAACTTTACAGGAAATGAAGATTGAAACGATCCATGATCTGATTATGACATTTCCTTACCGCCATGAAGATTTCCAGCTGAAAGATCTGGCTGATACACCGCATAATGAACGGGTGACTGTGGAGGGAAGGGTCGAAAGTGAGCCTTCCGTCCTTTTTTTAGGAAAAAACAAGTCGCGGACAACTGTCCAAGTGATGGTGGGCCGCCATTTGATCAAAGCGATTTTCTTCAATCAGCCTTACGTCAAAGCCAAGCTGCACATCGGTGAGATTGTCACGCTAGCCGGCAAATGGGACCGCGGGCGCCAAATCATCACGGTGCAAAGCCACACAATCGGCCCGCGCACAGGCGGTGCTGATTTTGAGCCGGTCTATAGTTTGAAAGGCAGCATCCACCAGAAGACGTTCCGCAAATTGATGCGGCAAGCGCTGGATATTGCAAAATCCGACCTTGAAGACTGTTTGCCGGAGCGTTTTCGCACAGCCTATCACTTGGCGTCTATTGAAGATGCCTTGGAATGGGTTCATTTCCCGGTGGACGGTGAAGCGCTGAAACAGGCGAGACGCCGTTTTGTCTACGAAGAATTGCTGATTTTCCAATTGAAGATGCAGGCATTGCGGAAAAAGAACCGCGAAGAAGAAGGCGGCTCGTTTATCGACTATGACCTGAACGAATTGAAAAAGTTCATCCAATCACTGCCATACGGCTTGACCGGCGCACAAAAACGCGTTGTCAATGAAATCTCGAAAGATATGAAAGAACCGTTCCGCATGAACCGGCTGCTTCAAGGAGACGTCGGTTCAGGCAAAACGGTTGTCGCTGCCATTGCGCTTTACGCAGCGGTGACAGCGGGACAGCAAGGGGCGTTGATGGCACCGACCGAAATTCTGGCTGAGCAGCACGCCAATACCTTAGCGGAATGGTTCGCGGATTTCCCCGTGAAGATTGCGTTGTTGACGGGATCGGTCAAAGGGAAACGGCGCCAATTGATTCTGGATCAATTGGCGGCTGGGGAAATCGATATGCTGATTGGCACCCACGCATTGATCCAACCGGATGTTGCGTTTAAGAAATTGGGACTGGTCATCACTGATGAGCAGCACCGCTTTGGCGTGGATCAGCGCCGAGTCTTGAAAGACAAAGGCTATAATCCGGATGTCTTGTTCATGACAGCGACCCCGATTCCGCGGACGCTCGCAATATCGGCATTCGGTGAGATGGACGTTTCGGTCATCGATGAAATGCCGGTGGGCCGCAAAGAGATTGAAACTTTTTGGATGAAAAAAGACATGTTCGGCAAAATCGTGGGCCGGATGGAAAAAGAGCTGGCGGCAGGCCGCCAAGCATACGTCATTTGCCCGCTGATCGAGGAGTCGGATAAGCTTGATTACCAGAATGCTGTCGATCTGTTCCAGCAACTATCCAGCCATTTCCATGGCAAGTTCACGGTCGGTTTGATGCACGGACGCTTGCATAGCGATGAAAAAGAACAGACAATGCGTTCGTTCTCTGAAGGCGAAGTGGCAGTGCTTGTTTCCACAACAGTCGTTGAAGTCGGCGTGAACGTGCCAAATGCCACGTTCATGCTGATCTACGACGCGGAACGCTTTGGCCTGTCGCAGCTTCACCAGCTGCGGGGCAGGGTCGGCCGAGGCAGCGATCAATCGTATTGTGTGTTGTTGGCAGATCCGAAAACGGAAGTCGGCAAAGAACGCATGTCTTCGATGACGGAAACCAATGACGGCTTTGTGCTGGCAGAGAAAGATCTTCAGCTGAGAGGGCCCGGAGACTTTTTCGGGCGCAAGCAAAGCGGCATACCGGAGTTCAAAATGGCGGATCTTGTGCATGATTACCGGGCACTGGAAACAGCGCGCAAAGATGCGGAGTCATTAGTGAGTTCCGAAGAATTTTGGACCAGCGACGAAATGGCGTGCCTTCGCAGCCAGCTCGAAAAATCGGGTGCACTGGCCGGAGGCAGGCTTGACTGAGAATGCAGGGCGCAGATTATCCTTGCATTCTTTTTTTGTTATTTATATACTCATATTAGTACCAAGTGCTAATAGCGGGCGGTGACAAGATGAAAAAAACGAAAAAAGAACGGCAATTGGCGCTGACGGCGTCCATAAAAGAAAACCCTTTTGTGACGGACGAGGAATTGTCGGCAAATTTTGGAGTCAGTGTCCAAACGATACGCCTTGACCGCATGGAATTGTCGATTCCCGAACTGCGGGAACGCATCAAGCATGTAGCCGTTAAGACATTTGAAGATGAAGTGAAGTCTTTGCCGATTGACGAAGTAATCGGGGAGATTATCGATATTGAATTGGATGAAAAAGCGATTTCTCTTTTCGACGTTAAACCGGAACATGTATTTCAACGCAACCAGATTGCCCGCGGCCACCATTTATTCGCTCAAGCGAATTCATTGGCGGTAGCTGTCATGAATGACGAACTCGCGCTCACCGTGAAATCCGAGCTGCAGTTTCTGCGGCCTGTAAGGGCAGGACAGCGTGTAGTAGCGAAAGCGCAAGTAATCGACCGGAATCCGGAGAAAAATCGGGCATATGTAAAAGTCGTCTCGACTGTTGATCAGGCGACCGTATTTATCGGCACATTTGAAATGTACCGAATGACTGAGCAAAGCGAAGGTGACGGAAATTGATCATAGCAGTAGATGGAATGGGCGGAGACAACGCCCCGAAAGAAATTATTGCAGGCGTTTATAAAGCGCTTGAAGAATTCAGCGATTTGCAGATTCAATTGTATGGCAGGCAAGACCGGATGGCGGAGTATTTGAAAGACCATGAGCGATTGGCCGTCATTCACTGTGAAGAAGTAATCGAGTCGACGGACGATCCTGTCCGGGCAGTAAGACGCAAGAAAGACTCTTCGATGGTGCAGATGGCGCTGGCAGTGAAAGAAGGCCGGGCAGATGCTTGTGTATCGGCAGGCAATACCGGCGCGTTGATGTCAGCTGGCTTATTCGTGGTCGGCCGGATTGAAGGGGTAGACCGCCCGGCGCTCGCGCCGACGCTTCCGACAATTGACCGCAAAGGATTCCTGATGCTCGATATGGGGGCAAACGCAGAAGCGCGTCCGGAGCATCTGGTGCAATACGCCATCATGGGCAGCATATACGCAGAAAAAGTGCGCGGCATCACAAATCCGACAGTCGGCTTGTTGAATATCGGCACAGAAGAAAAGAAAGGCAACGAATTGACAAAAGCAGCCTTTCCGCTCTTGAAAGAAGCCCCGATCAATTTTATCGGCAACGTAGAATCGCGTGATTTATTGAATGGCGTCGCTGATGTTGTGGTGACGGACGGCTTTACCGGTAATATGGTGCTGAAAACGATCGAAGGTACGGCGATGAACGTTTTTGCGATGATCAAAGATGTGTTCAATAGCTCGGCGAAGACGAAATTGGCGGCTTTATTGGTCAAAGACGATTTGCGCGGCTTGAAAGGCATGCTCGATTACAGCGAATATGGCGGTGCGGGGCTATTCGGCTTGAAGGCTCCGGTCATCAAAGCGCATGGCTCTTCCAACGGCACTGCGCTGTTCAATGCCATCCGCCAGGCACGGACAATGGTGGAAAATGATGTAGCGGGAACGATATACAGCACGCTGAAAAAGGAGAACCCTCATGACTAAAATTGCATTTATTTATCCAGGGCAAGGTTCACAAGCTGTCGGAATGGGCGAAAGCTTTTTATCCGACAGCAAGAGCCTTGAGTTTTTCAAACAGGCCGATGAAGTGCTGAGCGTCAATTTGTCGCAGATGATGCTTGAAGGCCCGCAGGAACACTTGACCCTTACATACCATGCGCAGCCGGCATTGTTGACGGTGAGCTCGATGATTACAGAACGCTTGAACCGCGCCGGGATCTTCCCGGATTACACAGCCGGGCATAGCCTGGGTGAATACAGCGCGCTTGTCGCTTCAGGCGTCCTGCCGTTTGAAAAAGCGGTCGATATCGTCCATAAGCGGGGCTTGTTCATGAACGAAGCAGTGCCTGCAGGAGAAGGGGCGATGGCTGCCATTCTAGGGATGGATAGCACAGAGCTGGAAAAAGTGACGAATGAAGTGACGGATTCGGTCGGCGTCGTCCAATTGGCGAATCTGAATTGCCCAGGGCAAATCGTCATTTCCGGAACGAAAGCGGGCGTTGACAGAGCTTGTGTGCTCGCTAAAGAACGCGGCGCCAAACGGGCAATTCCTCTTGACGTCAGCGGTCCGTTCCATTCAGAATTGATGCGGCCGGCATCTCAGGCGTTGTCGAAAGTGCTGAGCGAGGCCTTTTTGGAAGATGCCAAAGTACCGGTTATCACGAACGTTACAGCGAAAAGTGAAACCCATGCTTCCCAAATCCAGGAGTTGTTGGTGCGCCAATTGTACTCGCCGGTCCTCTGGGAGCAATCGGTGCGTGAAATGATCGACTTGGGCGTCACCGTATTCGTGGAAATCGGGCCCGGAAAAGTGCTTAGCGGCCTTGTGAAGAAAATAGACCGTTCAGCGGTAACACTGCCAGTATACGATTTGGCAACGTTTGAAAAAGCGGTAGAGGAGCTGGCGAAATGACCAACTTAACAGGGAAAACAGCAATTATCACAGGAGCTTCGCGCGGCATCGGTGCGGAAATCGCCCGTAAAATGGCCGAAGCCGGTGCTAAGATTGTCGTTAATTACAGTGGCAGCCAGGCAAAAGCGGAAGCTGTCGTGGAAGAAATCAAAAACAATGGCGGCGAAGCGATTGCTGTGAAAGCAGACGTTGCAGACGCAGATGCCGTGAAAGCGATGGTCGATCAGACGATGCAGGCTTTCGGCTCAGTGGATATCCTTGTCAACAATGCAGGCATCACACGCGATAATTTGATGATGCGCATGAAAGACGATGAGTGGGATGACGTCATCAACACGAATCTGAAAGGCGTCTTTATCTGCACCAAAGCGGTGACGCGCCAAATGATGAAACAGCGCTCTGGGCGCATTGTCAATATTGCATCGATTGTCGGCGTGATGGGCAATGCGGGACAGGCGAATTACGTGGCGGCGAAAGCTGGTGTCATCGGCTTGACGAAGACAACAGCACGCGAACTTGCGAGCCGGAATATCACGGCAAATGCTGTGGCTCCAGGATTTATCACAACGGATATGACGGATAAATTAGGCGAAGACATCCAAAAAACGATGCTTGCGCAAATTCCCCTCGGCCGTTTCGGCAAACCGGAAGAAGTGGCGAAAGCCGCGCTTTTCCTGGCGTCAGACGACGCATCTTATATGACTGGGCAGACGCTTCATCTTGACGGAGGCATGGTCATGTAGGAAGAAATTTTGTATACTGATTTGAGGGGAGGTGACGGCATTGTCAACAGTATTAGAGCGCGTAACAAAAGTAATCGTAGATCGTCTAGGTGTGGAAGAAAGCGAAGTTAAGCTTGAAGCTTCATTCACAGGCGACCTTGGTGCAGATTCATTGGACGTAGTTGAATTGGTTATGGAACTTGAAGACGAATTCGACATGGAAATTTCTGATGAAGACGCAGAAGGTATGGCAACAGTAGGCGACGCGGTAACGTATATCGAAAAAAAGCAAGCATAATCTGATTACACTCTCGACGCACAGAAGCTTTTAGCAAAGCGGCTGTGCGTCGCTTTGTTTTTTTGCACAAAGCTTCAAAAAAAGGTAAAATTAGAGGCAGAACGTTAAAGGAAGGCAGATTACAATGGCAATGAAAAGAAAAGTGAATCAGCAGAAGCCTGGATTGATCAAAGAAAGCTCGCGGGCAGCCTTTGACCAATTGCAAAAGGACTTGAATATTAAATTTGAACAGCCGGCGTTGCTTTATCAGGCATTTACGCATTCTTCTTATGTCAACGAACACAGAAGAAGGTATTACCTTGATAACGAACGCCTTGAATTTTTGGGAGACGCAGTATTGGAATTGTCGGTTTCTCACTTTTTGTATGCAAAGTATCCAGAAATGAGCGAGGGCAAGCTGACAAAGCTGCGCGCAGCAATCGTCTGCGAACCTTCATTGGTGACGTTTGCCAATGAGCTCAATCTCGGCAACTACATCTTGCTTGGAAAAGGTGAGGAACAGACAGGCGGCCGGACGCGCCCTGCGCTATTGGCGGATGTATTTGAATCGCTGATCGGCGCTTTGTATTTGGACCAGGGCTTGGAAGCGGTTGTCAGCTTTATGGAAGTGGTGCTATTTCCAAAAGTTGAAGTCGGTGCATTTTCCAACGTCATGGATTACAAGAGCCAGCTCCAGGAATTGGTGCAGCAAAAGAACAATGGCTCATTAAGCTACGAAATTATCGATGAAAAAGGACCTGCTCACAGCCGCGTGTTTGTGACGCGGGTATCGCTCGCTGATCAGGAACTCGGCATCGGCAATGGCCGCTCGAAAAAAGAAGCGGAGCAAAAAGCCGCTCAGCTGGCCATCCTTAAATTGCAGGAAGCAACGGAGGATTAGAACATGTTTTTGAAACGATTAGAAGTCATGGGGTTCAAGTCGTTCGCTGATCGCATCGGCATCGATTTCGTCCCCGGCGTGACAGCAGTTGTCGGACCTAACGGAAGCGGCAAGAGCAACGTCACCGATGCAATCCGCTGGGTGCTTGGCGAACAATCGGCCAAATCTTTGCGCGGCGCAAAAATGGAAGATGTCATTTTTGCCGGCAGTGAATCCAGAAAGCCGCTGAATTTTGCGGAAGTTACTTTGGTATTGGATAATACGGACGGCAGTTCCCCTCTCGATTACAGCGAAATCAGCGTGACGAGAAGGGTTTTTCGCAGTGGTGAAAGTGCGTATTTGCTGAATAAGCAAAATTGCCGCCTGAAAGACATTACGGATCTATTTATGGATTCCGGACTCGGGAAAGAAGCTTTTTCCATTATCTCCCAAGGTCGAGTAGACGAAATTCTCAACAGCAAAGCGGAAGAGCGCCGCTCGATTTTTGAAGAAGCGGCGGGCGTTTTAAAGTATAAGCAGCGCAAGAAGAAGGCGGAATTCAAACTTAGCGAAACCGATGAAAACTTGAATCGCGTATTGGATATCCTGCATGAACTTGATGGCCGTATGGAACCGCTGCAGATTCAGGCATCGACTGCCCGCGATTATTTGGATATGAATGAACAATTGAAAGGCGCAGATATTGCCTTATTGGCTTTTGATATTACGCAGCTTGAACAACAAATGGCAGCACTGGAAGAAGATGCAGCTTCCCACTCACGCAAAGAGCGGGAGTTAGCGGCTGATATTGAAGAAAAAGAACATGGGGTTAAAACGATCCGCTCGGCATTGAAAAAGCTGGACGATGAAATCGACGGCTCCCAGCAGGAATTGGTAGAGGCCAGCAGCGAAAGTGAGAAATGGGAAGGCCGCAAGCTGTTGATGTCTGAGAAAAAGAATAATGCAGACCGCCAAGCGCAACAGCTGACTGCGAGCCTGGATGGCGAAAAGCAGGAAAACGCAGCCCTCCACAAAAAGCATCGCGAACAATTGGCGATGCTGCAGGAGCGCAAAGCCGAACAGCTGGCGATCCGCCAATCCGTGAAAGTGCTGGAGGACCAGCTCAACCGGTCGCCTGCTGATATTGACAACGATATCGAAACCCATAAATCCACGTATATCGATTTGATGAACGAACAGGCAAGCGTCCGAAACGAATTGAAGAATATCGATTTGCAGGAACAGCAAGTCTCGGAATCCAGCAGCCGCATCGCCGTACAAGAGGCGGATTTTTCGACTGAATTGGCACGCCTTGATGAAGAAAAAACGGCTGCCGGGAAAAAACTCGAAAACATCCGGACATTGCTGGAAGAAAAACGTGCACAATACAAAGCGGCGGAATCGGCCTATACCAGCAAGAAGCAGGCGTTTGATAAAAAACAAACGATGTTGTTCCAGGCTTACCAGTCGCAAAAGCAATTGAGTTCCCGCGTGGAGACCTTGCAAGAGCTGGAAGCGGATTTTTCCGGCTTTTTCCAAGGTGTCCGCGAAGTCCTGGTGGCGCGTGACAAACGCCAACTCTCCGGCATCGTCGGGGCGGTTGCGGAAATTGTCCAAGTGGACCAGCAATACGCAAAAGCGATTGAAACGGCGCTTGGCGCAGCCAGCCAGCATATCGTCACGGAAAATGAACAAAACGCCCGTGAAGGCATCGAATTCTTGCGCAATAAACGCGCAGGGCGCTCTACGTTCCTGCCGATGACTGTCATGAAATCACGGAAAATCCCTTCCAGTAGCATAGCGGCTATCGAGCAGCATCCATCATTTGTGAAAATGGCGTATGAACTGGTCGGCTATGACCAGAAATACGGAATGATCGTAGAAAACTTGCTTGGCAATGTCATTATCGCGAAAGATTTAAAAGGTGCATCGGCCATTGCGAAATTGACGATGAACCGTTACCGCACCGTTACGCTAGAAGGTGATGTCGTTAATGCGGGCGGTTCGATGACAGGCGGCGCCAACAAGACCCAGGCTTCGTTCTTTACTCGGAAAGCCGAACTCGAACAATTGGTCATTCAGCTGAAGGAATTGACGAGCACCATCGCCCAAGCTGAAAAGACTGTGAAAAAAGAACAGCAAGAAGTCACCGAAGCGGAACAGGCATTGAACAATTTGCGTTCTGAAGGTGAAAAATACCGCGACATGGAAGCCGAGCGCGCGATTATACTGCGCGAAATCGAAGCTGTTTTGAAGACGACGAAAGACCGCTACGGGCTGTTTCAAGCAGAGCGAAGCAATAAAACACATGATTTGTCCGCATTGGCCGACAAAAAAGAGGCAGCTGCAGACCGGCTAGGCGAAATCAGCGGTGAATTGCTGTCGATTTCCAAACAGATCGACGAATTGACGCAGTTCAAGCAGCAGAACGATTCGGCCCGTGATTCGGTCATTTCCAAACTCGCAGACCAGAAATCTTCGCTTGCTGTCATGAAAGAGCGCGTTGCTCAGCTGATCGTCAGCGAAGCGGAGCTTTTGGAACGGAAAGAGAAAAGTGATTTGAAAATCCAGCAGCTGCAAAAAGAGCTCGATTGGATTCAGTCAGAAGAAGCTTCTAAAGTTTATTCTGATGACGATATCTTGCACGAAATTACAGCTTGGACCAATAAGAAAGAGAATGTGCAACAGTCGCTTGCCGAGTTGAAAGCAGGCCGCACAGCTAAGCAGAGCGAACTGACAGCGCTTGAAGAGCAATTGAAAGAGCTTCAGCGCATCTACAAGGGCTTTGTCGAAGCGATCCGCATCTGCGAAGTCAAGTCGACGCGCATCGATGTACAGATCCAAGGTTTCCTTTCCCAGCTGGAGAATAATTACCATATGACGATAGAAAAAGCACGTGAATTCAAACTGGCTGATGAAGAAGCGGCAGTCCGCAAGAAAGTGAAACTGCTGAAACAGTCGATTGAAGAATTGGGGCCGGTCAATATCGGAGCGATTGAAGAATTCGACCATGTCTCCGAGCGCCACAATTTCCTGACCGAACAGCGCAACGACCTGAACGAAGCAAAAGAGACGCTGCGCACCGTCATCCGGGAAATGGATGACGAAATGACCAGCCGTTTTGATGAAACATTCCATGCGATCCGCGGACATTTCCAGCGGGTCTTCCGCGAATTGTTCGGCGGCGGTTCCGCGGATCTCGTGCTGACCAATCCGGAAGATATGCTAATGACCGGCGTGGAAATTATCGCGCAGCCGCCTGGGAAAAAGCAGCAGACATTAAGCCTGCTGTCAGGCGGCGAACGGGCGCTTACCGCCATCGCGCTGCTGTTTTCGATTTTGAACATCCGGCCGGTGCCGTTCTGCGTACTTGACGAAGTAGAAGCGGCGCTTGATGAATCGAATGTCGTACGTTACAGTCAGTACCTGAAGAAATTCAGCAAAAACACACAATTCATCGTCATTACGCACCGCAAAGGGACGATGGAAGGCGCAGATGTGCTGTACGGCATCACGATGCAGGAATCAGGTATTTCAAAACTGGTGTCCGTCAAATTGCAGGAACAAAATTAATAGAGGAGTGGTCATGTGAGTTTCTTTAAAAAGCTGAAAGATAAATTTGCAGGAAACGCGGAAGCGGAAGAGTCGACAGAAAAATACAAAGAAGGCTTAACGAAAACGCGCACGGGCTTTACGTCGAAGATTAATGACCTCGTAGCGAAATACCGCAAAGTCGATGAAGATTTCTTTGAGGAATTGGAAGAAATCCTTCTTCAAGCGGACGTTGGATTTGAAACGGTCATGGAATTGATGGATGAACTGCGCTATGAAGTGCAGCGCCAAAACGTCCGTGACACATCGAGGGTCCAGTCTGTCATTTCTGAGAAATTGGTGGAAATCTATCAAGCGGGCGAAGAGCAAACTACTGAGCTGAATTTCGCGGATGACTTGACGGTGATTTTATTCGTCGGAGTCAATGGCGTTGGCAAAACGACAAGCATCGCCAAATTGGCGCACCGCTTGAAAAACGAAGGCAAATCGGTCCTTTTGGCAGCGGGCGACACATTCCGTGCTGGAGCAATCGAACAATTGGACATCTGGGGCAAGCGCGTCGGAGTCGACGTCATCAAACAAAGTGAAGGGTCTGACCCGGCAGCGGTCATGTACGATGCCGTCCGTGCAGCAAAATCGCGCGGCGTGGACGTATTGATCTGCGATACCGCCGGACGCCTGCAGAACAAAGTCAATTTGATGAAAGAGCTGGAGAAAGTGAACCGGGTCATCGCACGCGAAATTCCTGGCGCACCGCATGAAGTCCTGCTGGCGCTGGATGCGACGACTGGCCAGAATGCATTGATCCAGGCGCAGATGTTTAAAGAAGTGACAAACGTGACAGGCATTGTCCTGACGAAGCTTGACGGCACCGCAAAAGGCGGAATCGTCTTGGCTATCCGCAGCAAACTGAAAATCCCTGTAAAATTTGTGGGGCTTGGTGAGCAAATGGATGACTTGCAGCCGTTCGACCCGCAAAAATACGTCTATGGCCTGTTTGCGGAGGGTTTGGACAAAGAAGAAGCGATGGAACTCTTAGAAGGAGACAAGTAAAATTACTTGACGCCCAACTCTGTTTTCAGTATCGTAAAAAGAAGAGTGGATGAGGTGAACTGCAATGATGGGCTTAGAAAAAACAACGCGCATGAATTACCTGTTCGATTTTTATCAGGAATTGCTGACGCCTAAACAGCGCAGCTATATGGAGCTCTATTATTTGGACGACCATTCCTTGGGGGAAATCGCAGAAGCGTATAACATCACCCGCCAAGCGGTTTATGACAATATCCGCCGCACTGAAGCGATGCTTGAAGAATATGAAGCCAAACTGCAGCTGTTCGAGAAATTCCAAAAACGGCAACAGCTGGTTACGGCATTTGAAAAAGAACCCTTTACAGAAGAACGGGTACGGGAATTCCTCGGCCAGTTAAAAGAATGGGATTAGGAGGCGATAGCAATGGCATTTGAAGGATTAGCTGAACGCCTGCAAGGCACCATCCAAAAGATCAAAGGCAAAGGTAAAGTGTCGGAAGCGGACGTCAAAGAAATGATGCGCGAAGTCCGATTCGCTTTGATCGAAGCGGATGTCAACTTGAAAGTCGTAAAAGAATTCGTGAAAAAAGTCAGTGAACGCGCAATCGGTGTGGACGTCATGGAAAGCTTGACGCCAGGCCAGCAAGTCGTGAAGATCGTAAAAGACGAGTTGACGGAATTGATGGGTGGCGACCAAAGCAAAATCGAATTCTCATCGAAGCAGCCGACCGTCATCATGATGGTGGGATTGCAGGGGGCCGGTAAAACGACCACTTCCGGCAAACTCGCCAGCTTGCTGCGCAAAAAAAATAACCGCAAGCCGCTATTGGTGGCAGCCGACGTTTACCGTCCGGCCGCTATCCAGCAGCTCGAAACAATCGGCAAGCAATTGTCGCTGCCGGTCTTCTCGAAAGGCACGGATATTTCCCCTGTGGAAATTGCTCGGCAGGCGATCGAGTTCGCCAAACAGGAACATATGGACACGGTCATCATCGATACGGCCGGACGTCTCCATGTCGACGAAGCGCTGATGCAGGAATTGAAGGATATCCGCGCCCTTAAAGAGCCGGAAGAAATCTTCCTTGTTGTCGACGCGATGACTGGACAGGACGCTGTCAACGTAGCGCAGAACTTCGATGAAGCCATCGGCATCACCGGAGTCGTGCTGACGAAGCTTGACGGCGATACACGCGGTGGTGCGGCCCTGTCCATCCGTTCCGTTACCCAAAAACCGATTAAATTCGTCGGTATGGGCGAGAAGATGGATGCATTAGAGCCGTTTTACCCGGAACGCATGGCGTCACGGATCCTTGGCATGGGCGATATGCTGTCGCTGATTGAAAAAGCACAGTCCAACGTCGATGAAGAAAAAGCGAGGGAATTGGAAGAGAAATTCCGGACTTCCTCGTTCACTTTCGATGATTTCCTGGACCAGCTGTCGCAGGTCAAACAGATGGGACCGTTGGATGAGATCCTGAAGATGCTGCCAGGCGCCAATAAAATCAAAGGGCTGGAAAATGCGAAAGTTGATGAAGGCCAGATGGCACGTGTGGAAGCGATTATCCAATCGATGACGACGCAGGAGAAAACGACGCCTGACATCATGAACTCGAACCGCAAAAAACGCATTGCCAAAGGTTCGGGAACGACGATCCAAGACGTTAACCGTCTATTGAAGCAATTCGAAGATATGAAAAAAATGATGAAGCAGATGTCAGGCATGAGCCAAAAAGGCAAAAAGAAAGGCTCGATGCCTGGCCTGGATTCGCTTTTCAAATGATCCGAGAATGATTTATTGCGCGTGAAAACCGTTTAAAAACACGGCGAATCGCTGTTGCAGCAAAGAAATTTTAAGGTGTTAAGAAAAAATACTTTACAAACTATTTAAAGCTTGATAATATAATATCTTGTGTGAAACTATTCGGAGGTGCTTTAAGAAATGGCAGTAAAAATTCGCTTGAAACGTATGGGAGCTAAGAAATCTCCTTTTTACCGTATTGTAGTAGCTGACTCACGTGCTCCACGTGACGGCCGTCAAATCCAAACAGTGGGTACTTACAACCCGCTAACAGTTCCAGCTGAAGTTAAAATTGACGAAGAATTAGCGTTGAAATGGCTTCATGATGGTGCTAAACCATCTGACACAGTTCGCAACTTGTTTTCTCAAAACGGCATTATGGAGAAATTCCATAACGAAAAATTAAGCAAGTAAGGGAGTTTTCTTATGAAGCAGCTGATTGAAACCATTGTGAAACCGCTAGTCGATCATCCGGACGAAGTTCGCGTCGAAACTGACGAAAATGCAAGCCGTATTGTCTATAAACTTTCAGTGCATCCAGAAGATACAGGGAAAGTCATCGGTAAACAAGGACGCGTCGCGAAAGCGATCCGCTCCATCGTGTATTCAGCAGCTGGGAATCATCATAAGAAGAAAACTTACGTCGATATTGTGGATTAGCAAAAAAGGGAGGAGCCTAGGTTCCTCCCTTTTTTGTCAGCCAAAACAGAAACTGAAAGGATGTTTTATTGCGTGGAATGGTTTAATGTAGGAAAAATAGTCAACACTCACGGCATCCTTGGAGAAGTCCGTGTATTGTCACGTACGGATTTCCCGGAAGAGCGGTTTGCCGTCGGCATGAAACTGGGCTTGTTCAAGAAAAACGAAAAGAAACCGATTATGGTGACAATCGCCAGCCATCGGAAGCACAAAAATTTCGAATTGCTGACATTCGAAGGCTATCCGCATATCAATGATGTCGCAGAATTCAAAGACAGCTATCTGCGCATTTCAGAAAACGATTTGACGGAACTTGAAGACAACGCATATTACCACCATGAAATTCTTGGCTGTGAAGTGTATTCGACAGAAGGCGAGCTCATTGGCAAGGTAACCGAGATCCTGGAGACAGGAGCGAATGATGTATGGGAAGTGACGCCAGAGGCTGGCAAAAAACACTATATCCCGTATATCGAAGATGTCGTCAAAGAAATCGACATAGATGAAAAGAAAATCGTCATCGAAGTGCTGGAAGGCTTGTTGAACACATGAATATAAATGTCATTTCGCTCTTTCCGCCTATGTTCGAAGGGGTCTTCAACCAATCGATCATGAAAAAAGCCCAAGACAAAAATGCGGTCAAGCTGAACGTCGTGGATCTTCGGGAATTTGCCGACAATAAACGCCAGGTCGATGATTATCCTTTTGGCGGCGGAGCGGGCATGGTGCTGAAACCCGAACCGATGTTCAATGCTGTCGAGTCGCTCGTCACGGACAAAAAGCCGCGCGTGATCTTAATGTGCCCGCAAGGCGAACGCTTTACGCAGAAAAAAGCCGAAGAGCTTTCGCAGGAAGAAGAGTTGATCTTTATCTGCGGCCATTACGAAGGATACGATGAACGAATCCGGGAACATCTGGTGACAGATGAGATTTCCATCGGAGATTTTGTCCTCACCGGCGGCGAACTTGCTGCGATGACTGTCATTGACAGTGTCGTCAGGCTGCTTCCAGGGGTCCTTGGGAACGCTGACTCCTCTATCAAAGACTCATTCTCTACCGGCATGCTCGAACATCCCCAGTATACCCGTCCAGCTGATTTCAGAGGGTGGCAGGTGCCTGCTGTGTTGACTTCTGGAAACCACGGGAAAGTCGATCAATGGCGCGAAGAGCAGGCGTTGAAACGTACGCTTGAACGCCGGCCGGATCTGCTTGAGCACATCCAGCTGACAAAGCAGCAGCAGAAGATTATCGATTCATTGAAAAACACCAGCAACAATCAAGAATAGACCTTGCATAACTGCTTATTTAGTGATACCATGGAGTCTGTACTTTTATGTGAAGTACAGGATCACGGTGTTCCGCTGCAGCAGCAATTGTGTGCAAGAGCATCTGTAGAAGGAGAGAAAAAACATGCAAAACATTATTGCAGACATTACTAAAGATCAACTTCGTACAGACCACCCGGACTTCCGTCCAGGAGATACTGTCCGTGTACACGTGAAGGTCGTTGAGGGAACTCGCGAACGGATCCAGTTATACGAAGGAGTTGTAATCGGTCGCCGTGGAGGCGGAATCAGTGAATCATTCACAGTCCGCAAAATCTCTTATGGTGTTGGTGTTGAACGTACATTCCCTGTACACACGCCAAAGATTGCACAACTTGAAGTTACCCGCCGTGGTAAAGTTCGTCGTGCGAAATTGTACTACTTGCGTAACCTTCGCGGTAAAGCAGCACGCATCAAAGAAATTCGATAAGATTGCACTGATGAAAGAGGGCGAATGCGCCCTCTTTCTTTTTTGCGTAAAAAAAGAGTGCAGTTCGTTAAACATTTAGCGTCGCCTGACTTGTTGTCGGAGCTAAACGGGCACTTCCGCTTTTCTATGTGTCCAGTTGCAGTGCCCAGATTCTCGGGCAGTAAGCGAATCTAGCTTTGCGGCTGCAAACATGCCGCTTAGCAGTCTTTCGAAAACCTGCTGCTCCTGCAGCACTTCGTGCTTCGTCGCAAAGTCATGGCCAAATTTCCTTTGCCCATAACTTGCTTGTCGGGACTAAACGGGCACTTCCGCTTTTCTTTGCTTAAGGCTTGGAATGTTGTACAATTACAATAGAATGTTTGGGGAGGAACGCGCATGGAACGTGAAGTTAAACAGAAGAATGAGGTTTGGGAATGGTCAAAGGCGCTGTTGATTGCGTTCGGGCTTGCGGCAATTATTCGTGTTTTCTTTTTTACTCCAATTGTAGTGGATGGCGAATCAATGATGCCGACCTTGGAGCATGGCGACCGTATGATTGTCAACAAGATCGGCTATTCGGTAGGAGAGCCTGACCGATTCGATATCATCGTTTTTCATGCGCCTGAAGAAAAAGATTATATTAAGCGGATCATTGGCTTGCCGGGAGATCACATCGCTTATGAAAATGATCAGCTGTTTATTAATGGGCAAGCGGTGGAAGAGCCTTATTTGGATATTTACAAAGAAGGCATCACCGGCACATTGACAGAGGATTTTACGCTTGAAGAAAAAATCAATGAGAGTACGATACCTGAAGGTTATGTTTTCGTTATGGGAGACAACCGGAGAGCAAGCAAAGACAGCCGGCATATCGGTATAGTGCCAATGGATGACGTCATCGGCAATACGAGTTTCGTATTTTGGCCGATGGAAGAAGCAGGGCTCGTTAACTAAGGAGTGTTTTTATGACGATACAATGGTTTCCAGGGCATATGGCCAAAGCAAGAAGAGAAGTAACGGAAAAACTGAAGCTAGTCGACATCATTTTTGAACTAGTGGATGCCCGTCTTCCTTTATCCTCGCGCAATCCAATGATTGATCAAGTGATCCAGCATAAACCCCGGCTGATCATTTTGAACAAAATGGACATGGCCGATGAAACAGAAACAAAGAAATGGATCCGCTATTTCGAAGGGCAGGGAACACGTGCAGTTGCAATTAATTCCCTAGAAGGAAGAGGGCTGCAGGCCGTGACGAAAGCTTCGAAGGAAATTCTCGAAGACAAATGGAGCCGCATGATCGCCAAAGGCATTAAGCCGCGTGCCATCCGCGCAATGATTGTCGGCATTCCGAACGTTGGGAAATCCACGCTGATCAACCGGCTGTCGAAAAAAAGCTTGGCTAAAACAGGAAACATGCCTGGAGTTACCAAAGCACAGCAATGGATAAAAGTCGGCAAGGAAATCGAACTTTTGGATACGCCGGGTATTTTGTGGCCGAAATTCGAAGATCAGGAAATCGGCTTTAAGCTGGCGGTGACGGGAGCGATTAAAGACTCTGTCATCCAAATGCAGGAGCTGGCGATTTACGCATTGAAATTCCTTGAACAACGGTATCCCGAGCGGCTGAAAGAGCGCTACGGCATTGATGGCGTGGATGATGAAATCGTCAATACTTTTGACGCGATCGGCAAAAGACGCAGTTTCGTTTCATCGGACGGCGAAGTGGATTACGAAATGACCGCTGAGGCGATTGTCCGTGATATCCGCAATCAATACTTAGGGCGGGTCACGTTCGATTACCGTGACGAAATGATTGTCAAAGAAGAATGACGCTAAGGGCTGATTCCGTGAAACTGGGGTCAGCCCTTTTTTATTGTCCGCAGTTATTTGGTTTATGAAACAGCAAGAGAAAGGGAGAGGCTTATGCTGACAAGTGAAGCAATCAAAAAGCGGCTGGCGGCGGAAACCGACTGGCAGCCGTGGATGGACGAATTGCAGGAAGATGGACGGAAGTCGGTACAGGCCGCGTTGAAAAGCTGGCAGCGGAAAAAAGGGCTGCACGACAAATTATTGTTTGAACACGACGGGAAAATGTCATTTGACCAATCGTTCAAAGCGGATCCTGGCGAACGGGTCTGTGGAATTGACGAAGCGGGGCGGGGGCCGCTTGCTGGCCCAGTCGTAACGTCGGCGGTCATATTGCCGGACGATTGCAGCGCGCTGATCGGGCTGGACGACTCGAAGAAAATTCCGGCAGCCAAACGCAGGCAGCTAGCGCAGCTCATCAAAGAGCAGGCTATTAGCTATGCTATACATATTCAGCCGCCTGAGAAAATCGATGAATTGAATATCTATCAGGCGACAAAGCAATCGATGTCTCAAGCCGCCATGAACCTTGATCCGGCACCTGACATCATATTGGCAGACGCGATGTCGCTGGACATCGGCATTCGCTGCGAATCCATTATTAAAGGCGATGCAAAAAGCCTGAGCATCGCCGCTGCCTCGATTCTGGCTAAAACGGCGCGGGACGCCATCATGGACGATTACGCGGAACTGTTTCCGGCTTACGGTTTTGAAAAGCATTCAGGCTACGGCACAAAAGACCATCTTCTCGCACTGGAACGTGTCGGCCCCTGTCCCATCCACCGAAAAACGTTTGAGCCAATAAAATCGATGATTGCAGATAAAAACGCTGAATAGCACCGGAAATGTGTGAATATTTGAAGTTTTTTGCAGTATAGCCGACAACTGTGGACATTTTATGGCAACTTTAATACAATGGTAAAGGCAATAAAATTACGATACAGATGTTTGATTGGAGGACGAAAGATGAATATCCATGAATATCAGGGAAAACAGATCCTAAAACAATATGGAGTAGCAGTTCCTGAAGGCTATGTTGCTTTTTCTCCGGAAGAAGCTGTCAAAGCTGCAAAAGAACTTGGTACTGAAGTTGTTGTGGTGAAAGCCCAGATCCACGCAGGTGGCCGCGGGAAAGCAGGCGGCGTTAAGCTTGCTAAGAACTTGGATGAAGTGCGCGCTTATGCGAAAGAGCTTCTTGGAAAAGTGCTCGTTACACATCAGACTGGTCCTGAAGGCAAAGAAATTAAACGCCTGTATATCGAAGCAGGAAGCAGCATCGAAAAAGAATACTACCTTGGATTGGTTCTTGACCGCGAAACTTCACGTGTAACTCTTATGGGTTCTGAAGAAGGCGGAATGGACATCGAGGAAGTAGCAGCAAACAATCCGGAGCGCCTCTTCTACGAAGAAATCGACCCGGTTGTCGGCTTGACTGGCTTCCAGGCCCGCCGCATGGCTTACAACATGAACATCCCGACCAAACTTGTCAACAAAGCAGCTAAATTGATGTTGGGCCTTTACCAGGCGTACATCGAAAAAGATGCAGCAATCGTTGAGATCAATCCTTTGGTTGTTACAGGAGACGGACAAGTAGTAGCATTGGATGCGAAATTCAACTTCGATGCAAATGCTCTTTACCGCCACCAGGACATCATGGAAATGCGCGACTACGATGAAGAAGATCCAAAAGAAATCGAAGCTTCCAAGTATGACTTGAGCTACATTTCTTTAGACGGGAACATCGGCTGTATGGTTAACGGCGCCGGACTTGCTATGGCAACTATGGACACGATCAACTATTACGGCGGAACACCCGCTAACTTCCTTGACGTTGGGGGCGGTGCGACTGCTGAGAAAGTAACGGAAGCATTCAAGATCATTCTTTCTGATAAGAATGTAAAAGGGATCTTCGTTAACATTTTCGGCGGAATCATGAAGTGTGACATCATTGCTGAAGGCGTTATTCAAGCAGCAAAAGAAGTCAGCTTAAGCGTACCTCTAGTCGTTCGTCTTGAAGGAACAAACGTAGAACTTGGCAAAAAACTGCTGAACGAATCAGGTCTTGATATCGTCGCTGCCGGCACTATGGCAGAAGGCGCTAAAAAGATCGTAGAACTTGTAGGCTAAGAAGGGCAGGGACAAAAATGAGCGTATATATTAATAAAGACACGAAAGTGCTTGTACAGGGAATTACAGGGTCAACTGCCCTTTTCCATACAAAGCAAATGCTTGAATATGGCACTAAAATCGTTGCTGGGGTAACTCCTGGCAAAGGCGGCACTGAAGTTGAAGGCGTACCTGTATTCAACACAGTTGAAGATGCTGTCAAAGCGACAGGAGCAAACGTTTCTGTAATTTATGTACCGGCTCCTTTTGCTGCCGATGCAATTCTTGAAGCGGTTGAAGCTGAACTTGATATGGCGATCTGCATCACTGAACACATTCCGGTTTTGGATATGGTTAAAGTGAAGCGCTATATGGAAGGCAAGAAAACTCGCCTAGTAGGACCGAACTGCCCTGGAGTCATCACTCCGGACGAGTGCAAAATCGGGATCATGCCTGGCTACATCCATAAAAAAGGACATGTTGGCGTTGTTTCACGCTCAGGTACTTTGACGTATGAAGCGACACACCAATTGTCTCAAGAAGGCATCGGCCAATCGACTGCTGTCGGAATTGGTGGAGATCCGGTCAACGGAACAAACTTCATCGATGTCTTGAAAGAATTCAATGAAGACGAAGATACTTACGCGGTCGTCATGATCGGTGAAATTGGCGGAACAGCTGAAGAAGAAGCTGCTGCGTGGGTTAAAGAAAACATGACAAAACCGGTTGTCGGCTTTATCGGCGGACAAACGGCTCCTGAAGGAAAACGCATGGGCCACGCTGGTGCCATCATTTCTGGAGGAAAAGGGACTGCTGCTGACAAGATCAAAGCAATGAACGCTGCTGGGATCCAAGTTGCAGAAACTCCATCTGTAATCGGCGAAACTTTAATCCGAGTCATTAAAGAAAATGGCTTGTATGATCGCTGCAAAACACATTAATATAAGAGTAAGGCGCATCAAGCTGATGCGCCTTCTTTTTTTACTGAAATTTGAGGAGGAATGGAATGGACAAATTGTTTTTGCAAAGATTGAACGCATTGCATTATGTGTATCCAAAACCGTTGAACCGGCTGTCAAAACTGATGGCAGATGACGAAGAGCTTGAGAAGCTGAGCCGCAGAAGCGCCTTGGAACTCGCATTTTTGCTGAATGTGAAAGAACAGCAAGCGCATGATTTGAAAAAAGCCTATACAGAAGCGCTCGATATCCCTTTTGAAAGCCTCTACCGAAAATACAAGATAACCCCCATATCTTTTCTCCATCCGCATTACCCCAAATCATTGCTGGAACTGATCGATCCTCCAGCCATTCTATACGCTAAAGGCCGAACAGAACTGCTGCTCGTGCCGCAAAAGATAGCCGTAATCGGCTCGCGCAAGGCTTCATCCTATTCCCGCAAAGCAATGGACACAATATTGCCCGTTTTAACCCAGCATGAATTTTTAATTGTCAGCGGCTTGGCAAAAGGGGCCGATGCAATGGCCCACGAAATTGCCATAAATTCAGGCGGTGAGACAATTGCAGTCGCTGGCAGCGGATTTTTGCATCCGTATCCAAAAGAAAACATGGCACTGAATATTATAATAGAAGAAAAATTTTTATCAATTACGGAATATCCACCCTATATGCAGCCGAAACGCTGGAATTTCCCGATGCGCAACCGGATTATCAGCGGCTTGTCTTGCGGCGTCCTGGTTACGGAAGCGCAAGTGAAAAGCGGGACGCTGAGCACGATTGAGCACGCCCTTGACCACGGCAAGGACGTTTTCGCGGTGCCGGGAGATATCTTTTCGGGTTTGTCAGAGGGGCCGCATAAACTTATCTCAGAAGGCGCAAAACCGGTATGGAACGGCGATCAGATTCTGGATGAATACCGGCAGTTGAGAGCTGAAAAATAATTCAGTAAAATGAAAAGCCTTGCAATCCGGTAAAATCTGTTATACATTTTGCAACAGGTAATTCTTTTATATAAGTTGAGCTAATAAGTAACTTATTGGGCACCGCTCAAGACGCTTTGGGCATGGCTCTCGCAAAAAAGCCAGGCAAAGAACGCCTGTCTTTCTGCTCCGCCTAGCCCTTTGCCGCGCTTTCGCTGGATAAGCTCTTTAGGAATAAAATAAGCTTTTTGGATCTGTTATTTTCTGGATACGGAGCAAAAGTGCCGAGACGCCTGCGGGATAGCGAGACAGCCGAGACCCCGGAAGAAGCGAAGCGACTGAGGAGGCCCGGCGCTCGCCCGCGGCAAGCGAGGCAGTTTTGCGCAGTATCAACAGCATGAATCCTAAGTTCAACTTATTTAGATAATTTTAAGAAACCTCTATGAGGAGGAATAGTCATGTCGGATTTTTTGGTCATAGTCGAGTCGCCAGCAAAGGCGAAAACAATTGAACGCTATTTAGGTAAAAAGTACAAAGTCCGGGCATCGCTCGGCCATCTGCGTGATTTGCCCCGAAGCCAAATGGGTGTGGATGTTGAAAATAATTACGAACCCCGCTATATTACGATCCGGGGAAAAGGTCCTATTTTGCAAGACTTGAAAAAAGAAGCGAAAAAAGCGAAAAAAGTCTTTCTGGCAGCTGACCCGGATCGCGAAGGTGAAGCGATTGCTTGGCATTTGGCGACTGCACTGGGTGTCGACCAGGACTCGGATTGCCGAGTCGTTTTCAACGAAATTACGAAGGATGCCATCAAAGAATCATTCAAACATCCGCGAAAAATCGATATGGATTTAGTGGACGCCCAGCAGGCACGGCGCATACTTGACCGTTTGGTCGGCTATAGTATCAGCCCGCTGCTTTGGAAAAAAGTCAAAAAAGGCTTATCGGCCGGCCGCGTGCAATCTGTCGCACTTCGTTTGGTCATCGACCGTGAAAACGAAATCAAGAATTTTGAACCGGAAGAATATTGGTCGATTACGGGTGAATTCGAAAAAGCGAAAAAGAAATTCGAAGCCCAGTTCTACGGCAATACAAAAGAAAAGTTGAAATTGCAGAACGAAGAAGATGTCAAAGCTGTAATGGCTACCATCAAAGGCGACGACTTCAATGTGAACCGCGTTGTTAAAAAGGAAAGAAAGAGAAATCCTTCCCCTTCTTTTACAACTTCATCCCTTCAGCAAGAGGCTGCCCGCAAATTGAATTTCCGTGCGAAAAAGACGATGATGCTTGCCCAACAGTTATACGAAGGTATTGCAGTAGGCAAAGAAGGCATTACGGGTTTGATCACTTATATGCGTACAGACTCAACCCGAATTTCGGATACGGCTAAAAAAGACGCGCTGGATTTCATCAACAGCAACTATGGAAACGATTACGCAACGAAAACTACTGCGGCTAAGCAATCGGCGAAGTCACAGGATGCCCACGAAGCGGTGCGTCCAACAAGCGTCATGCGCACACCGGAATCGATGAAAAGCATATTATCGCGTGACTTGCACCGCTTGTACAAATTGATCTGGGATCGTTTTGTCGCAAGCCAAATGTCTCCGGCAGTCCTGGATACGGTCATGGCCGAACTGCAGAACGGCGAAGCGGTATTCCGAGCAAACGGTTCGCAGGTGAAGTTCCCTGGATTCATGAAGCTTTATATTGAAGGAACTGATGACCAGACAGAAGACAAAGACAATATTTTGCCTGAAATGGCGGAAGGTGATATTGTAAAAGCTGTCGGCATTGAGCCGAAGCAGCATTTCACACAGCCGCCTCCACGCTTCACTGAAGCCCGCCTGGTGCGCACGCTTGAAGAGTTGGGAATAGGCCGTCCATCAACGTATGCACCGACGCTTGATACAATTCAAAAGCGTGGTTATGTCGCGCTTGATGCGAAACGCTTTATCCCGACAGAACTTGGTGAAATTGTTCACGCACTCGTACTCGAATTCTTCCCGGATATCTTGAATATCGAATTTACTGCCAAAATGGAACACGATCTGGACAGTGTTGAAGAAGGCGAAATCGATTGGCGGAAAATCATTGATGTGTTCTTCAAGGATTTTGAAAAACACGTTGAAGTGGCTGAAAATGAAATGGAGAAAGTGCAGATCAAAGATGAACCCGCTGGTGAAGACTGTGAACTTTGCGGATCGCCGATGGTTTATAAACTGGGGCGCTACGGCAAATTCATGGCATGCAGCAATTTCCCCGATTGCCGCAATACAAAGGCAATCGTAAAACATATCGGTGTAACTTGCCCGACATGCAAAAAAGGTGAAATCGTTGAACGGAAGAGCAAAAAACGCCGTATATTCTATGGCTGCGACCGCTACCCAGAATGTGAATTTGTGTCATGGGATAAACCGATTGAACGGCCGTGCCCGAAATGCAGCGAGCTGCTGGTGGAGAAGAAAGTGAAAAAAGGCGTCCAAATCACATGTACGAAATGCGATTATAAAGAAGAAGTTCAATAATTGATAGAGGTGTTTAGAAATGACAAAATACGTTAATATCATCGGTGCCGGCTTAGCTGGCAGTGAAGCAGCATGGCAAGTAGCTAAACGCGGGGTCAACGTGCGCCTGTACGAAATGCGTCCAGTTAAACAGACGCCAGCTCACCACACGGATAAATTTGCCGAATTGGTTTGCAGCAATTCATTGCGTGCCAATAATTTGACGAATGCTGTGGGTGTCATAAAAGAAGAAATGCGCACACTCGACTCGGTCATCATCGAGTCCGCAGATAAAGCATCTGTACCTGCTGGCGGGGCATTGGCAGTTGACCGCCATGAATTTGCCGGCATGGTTACGGATAAAGTGCGCAATCACCCGCTCGTTGAAGTGATCAACGAAGAAGTGACCGAGATTCCGGAAGGCATTACGATTGTTGCGACGGGACCGTTGACGTCTCCGGCAATGGCGGAAAAAATCCTTGAGTTGACTGGTCAGGAATACTTGTATTTTTATGATGCAGCGGCGCCGATTGTCGAAAAAGACAGCATTGACATGAATAAAGTCTATTTGAAATCTCGCTACGACAAAGGGGAAGCAGCCTATTTGAACTGCCCGATGACTGAAGAAGAGTATATGCGCTTCCATACAGCATTGGTTGAAGCGGAAGTCGTGCCGTTGAAAGAATTCGAAAAAGAGATTTATTTTGAAGGATGCATGCCGGTTGAAGTGATGGCAGCTCGCGGCGATAAGACTTTGACATTCGGTCCGATGAAACCGGTTGGACTGGAAGACCCGAAAACAGGTGAACGCCCGTATGCGGTTGTTCAGCTTCGCCAAGACGATGCAGCTGGCACCCTTTATAACATCGTCGGCTTCCAGACGCATTTGAAATGGGGAGCACAAAAAGAAATCCTGAGAATGATCCCGGGCTTGGAGAATGTTGAAATCGTACGCTACGGCGTCATGCACAGAAACACATTCATCAACTCGCCGACTGTTTTAAAACCGACTTATCAGCTTCGTTCAAACCCGAGCATCTTTTTTGCAGGGCAGATGACAGGAGTCGAAGGATACGTTGAATCAGCGGGCAGCGGCTTGCTTGCAGGCATCAACGCTGCGAAACTGGCTTTAGGCGAAGAATTGATCGTCTTGCCGGCAGAAACGGCTTTAGGCAGCATGGCCCGCTATATTACAGAAGCGGACAGCAAGAACTTCCAGCCGATGAACGTTAACTTCGGTTTGTTCCCGGACCTTGGCGTCCGCATCAAATCGAAGCAGGAGCGCGCTGAAAGGCACGCAGAGCGGGCATTGGAATCGATTCGCAATTTTGTGAATACAGTAACTGTTTAATTGATAAAAGCCTCTAAATGTTGTTATAATTTAGAGGCTTTTGCATTGCAAAAAAAAGGTGGGTTCATTGATGGATAAACGGGACATGCTCAAATCTTTTATGGCCTACATTCAACTGGAAAAAAATTATTCTGAGCATACTGTCCGCCATTACGAAAAAGATCTGGAAGATTTCTTTTTGTTTTTGGAAGGCGAAGATGCATCGGACCTGACGACGATCGAGTATTTGCATGCCAGAAATTATGTGACGAAATTATACGATGAGAAATTGTCGAGGACGACGATTTCGCGGAAAATCTCTTCGATCCGTTCGTTCTTCAAGTACGGCAGCCGGGAATTCGGTTTGAGTGAAGCGGCGTTCCGCTCGCTGTACCATCCGAAAAAAGAAGAACGGCTGCCGCAGTTTTTCTATGAAGAAGAGCTGGAAGTTTTATTCCGCGCGGTGCAGGGCGATGATCATTTATCCTTGCGCAATATGGCGCTGCTCGAATTATTGTATGCAACCGGCATGCGCGTCGGCGAATGCGTATCGATTCAGATGAAGGATTTGGACCGTACGATGCACATTGTCAAAGTCATGGGTAAAGGGCGGAAAGAGCGCTATATCCCTTACGGCCAATTTGCCCACGATGCGCTGGAACATTATATCGAGGAAGTTCGTCCTAGACTGATGAAGAACCGGGATCATCAAGGATTATTCGTCAATAGCAGAGGAGATGCGCTGACGGACCGCGGCGTCCGCCACATACTCAGCGAATGCATGAAAAAGGCGTCTGTCAACTCAGCGATTTATCC
The DNA here is from genome assembly GCF_030407685.1 of Planococcus sp. APC 3906. Lineage (NCBI taxonomy): Bacteria > Bacillati > Bacillota > Bacilli > Caryophanales > Caryophanaceae > Planococcus > Planococcus sp. APC 3906. The sequence continues at coordinate 68,251 of NZ_JASDCW010000004.1, forward strand.
CCACATGATCCGCCATACGTTCGCCACGCATTTATTGAACAACGGGGCGGATATGAGGACGGTGCAAGAGCTGCTCGGGCATAGCCATTTGAGCTCGACTCAGGTTTATACGCATGTCACAAAAGAGCATTTAAGAAAGACGTATTTAAATAGCCATCCAAGAGCTTGAAGAGGAGGACTTTGAAATGGAGCAATTTCATGCAACAACGATTTTTGCGGTGCAGCATAACGGGGAATGCGCCATGTCGGGCGACGGCCAGGTGACTTTTGGCAATGCGGTGGTCATGAAGCATACGGCGCGGAAGGTACGGCGCCTGTACGATGGCAAAGTCCTGACGGGGTTTGCTGGATCTGTCGCTGACGCATTTACCTTATTCGAGATGTTCGAAGGCAAGCTGACGGAATACAACGGCAACCTGCAGCGTTCGGCGGTTGAACTTGCGAAACAATGGCGGGGCGATAAAATGCTGCGCCAATTGGAAGCGATGCTGATCGTCATGGACCGGGATGAGTTATTGCTGGTGTCGGGCACGGGTGAAGTGATTGAACCGGATGACGGCATCTTGGCAATCGGCTCCGGCGGGAATTATGCGCTGGCTGCCGGCCGTGCGCTGAAAAAATACGCAGGCGACCACATGACGGCAGCAGAAATTGCGCAGTCGGCATTGGAAACGGCAGCGGACATTTGCGTTTACACGAATCATCAAATTGTATTGGAGGAGCTGTCCAAATGAAAAAACAGCAAGATTTAACTCCGAGGCAAATAACTGAACACCTGGATCGTTACATTGTCGGCCAGAAAGATGCAAAACGTTCGATCGCGATTGCATTGCGCAACCGGTACCGGAGAAGCCGGTTGGACGATGAGCTGCGTGATGAAGTGATACCGAAGAATATTCTGATGATCGGGCCAACAGGCGTCGGCAAGACCGAAATTGCACGGCGCATCGCTAAATTGACTGGCGCCCCATTTGTTAAAGTGGAAGCCACGAAATTCACGGAAGTCGGCTATGTCGGCCGGGATGTGGAATCGATGGTGCGCGATTTGGTGGAAGCAGCTGTACGAATCGTTAAAGAAGAGCGCTTTGAAGCGGTGAAAGACCAAGCGGAAGCAGCAGCGAACGACCGAATCGTCAAATTGCTGGCACCGTCGCTTAAGAAAAAAAGCACGGGCCAAAATCCGCTGGAAATGCTGTTCGGCCAGAAAATGGATCAAGAAGACGAAGATCCTGTGGCGGAAGTGGAAGTGCGCGTCAAGCGCAGAGAAATTGCTGCTGACCTGAAGGCTGGAAAACTTGAAGATCAAGTGATCACGATTGAAGTTACAGAAAATACAGCTACGATGTTTGATGCTTTGCAAGGTTCGGGAATGGAACAAATGGGCGCGAACATGCAGGATGCTTTGTCATCGCTGATGCCGAAAAAGACGAAAAAACGCAAAATGCAAGTTAAGGAAGCGCGGCGGATCCTCGCTGCGGAAGAAGCGGCGAAGCTTGTCGACGACGATGAACTTGCAGCAGAAGCAATCGAGCGTTCCGAACAGAATGGCATTATATTCATTGACGAGATGGATAAAATCGCCAGCAAAAACAGCTCTTCAGCTGATGTTTCCCGTGAAGGTGTCCAACGGGATATCCTGCCGATCGTAGAAGGCTCGACCGTGTCGACCAAATACGGCTCTGTCAAAACTGATTATATGCTGTTCGTCGCAGCAGGGGCATTTCATATGTCAAAGCCATCCGATTTGATCCCTGAACTGCAAGGGCGCTTCCCGATCCGCGTCGAATTGCAGAAGCTTGAAGTCGATGATTTTGTCAAAATTCTTACAGAACCTAAACATTCTTTGATAAATCAGTATAAAGCACTTCTCGAAACAGAGGGAGTTGTGATACACTTCAATGATGCGTCAATAATCAGACTTGCGGAAATCGCCTATCAAGTGAATCAGGAAACTGATAATATAGGTGCGCGAAGACTCCACACAATTCTGGAACGGTTGTTGGAGGACCTATCTTTTGAAGCAAGTGAAATTTCGCCGGCCCAGATCGACATAACGCCGCAGTACGTTAATGAAAAACTGGAAAATGTGGCGAAAAACAAAGATTTGTCACAATTTATTTTGTGATTTGAAGCATATAAGTATCATTAAAGTGTAAAAACCTTTAGAATATTTAATAAATACGTTCGAAAATTGTCGAAAATTGTAGGAGGCTCATTTATATGAATCTATTGGAAAAAACTAGAAGAATTAACTCGATGTTGCAAGCAGCTGCAGGAAAGCCTGTAAACTTTAAAGATATGGCTGAAACATTGAGCGAAGTAATCGAATGCAACGCTTTCGTCGTTAGCCGTAAAGGTAAATTGCTAGGTTTCGCAGTAAGCCAGCAAATCGAAAACGAACGCATGAAAGGGATGCTTGAAGAGCGCCAATTCCCGATTGAGTACACTCAAAACCTTTCAAACATCACTGAAACATCTGCTAACCTTGACGTTAACAGTGAGCACACGATCTTTCCAGTGGAAGAACGCGAATTGTTCGAAGATGGGTTGACGACGATCGTACCGATCATCGGCGGCGGCGAACGCTTAGGAACACTTCTTCTTGGACGCTTGAAAAACGAGTTCCAAGACGACGATTTGATTTTGGGTGAATACGGCGCGACAGTTGTCGGCATGGAAATCCTTCGCGAAAAAGGCGATCGCATCGAAGAAGAAGCGCGCAGCAAAGCTGTCGTTCAAATGGCGATTTCTTCTCTTTCTTACAGCGAGCTTGAAGCGATCGAGCACATTTTTGAAGAGCTTGACGGCAACGAAGGCCTTCTAGTCGCTTCAAAAATCGCTGACCGCGTAGGCATTACGCGTTCAGTAATCGTTAACGCGCTTCGCAAACTTGAAAGCGCAGGCGTTATCGAATCACGCTCCCTAGGAATGAAAGGGACATACATCAAAGTATTGAACACGAAATTCCTAGCTGAGCTAGAACAATTGAAAATGAACTAATTGCACGATCGAAGATGCCGGATTACATTCCGGCATCTTTTTTTTGCGCGTCTGGCTTTGTTGGAGCGGCCGGTGAATGCGGGAGATTTTAATTTCCCATTCACACAATCTGCTCTCCGGAGAATTTGTGGCAGAAACTTCTTGCGGCAAAAGACTAGGCATGCTATAATTTCAAATGGTGTTAAATACACACGCATTTCGATTTGAGCCGCAGGTGCTTGAAAAAGTAACGGTTCAGAGAAGAAAAATGCGGAGGGAAAAAATAACCTATCAGGAGGAAACACACATGTCAGTAATTTCTATGAAACAATTGCTTGAAGCTGGTGTACACTTTGGCCACCAGACTCGCCGTTGGAACCCGAAAATGAAAAAATATATTTTCGTTGAGCGTAACGGTATCTACATTATCGATCTTCAAAAAACAGTCCGCAAATTGGAAGAGGCTTATAGCTTCATGAAACAAGTGGGCGAAGAAGGCGGTAAAGTATTATTCGTTGGAACGAAAAAACAAGCACAAGACGCGATCAAAGAAGAAGCTGAACGTTCTGGCAACTACTACATCAACCAACGCTGGTTGGGTGGTACATTGACTAACTTCGGTACAATCCAGAAGCGTGTCAACCGCTTGAAGCAAATCGAGCGCATGGAAGAAGACGGTACTTTTGAAGTCCTTCCTAAAAAAGAAGTAGTACAATTGAAAAAACAACACGAACGCCTTGTTAAATTCCTTGGCGGAATCCGTGATATGAGTTCACTGCCGGACGTAATGTTCGTAGTTGACCCACGCAAAGAACGCATCGCTGTTGCAGAAGCAATGAAATTGAACATTCCAATCGTTGGTATCGTAGATACAAACTGTGATCCGGATGAAATCGATTACGTTATTCCTGCAAACGATGACGCAATCCGCGCAGTTAAGCTTTTGACTGGTAAAATGGCAGATGCTTTGCTTGAGTCAAAACCAGAAGTAGAAGAAGAAACTCCAGCTGAAGCTGCTGAGTAATTCACAAGTATTACAGGTGATAAGCGGCGAAACCCACTTATCACCTTTTTTTGAGAAAATGTTCTTATTTTAAGGAGGAATTTAATCATGGCAGTTACAGCACAAATGGTAAAAGAATTGCGTGAAAAAACAGGCGCAGGTATGATGGATTGCAAAAAAGCATTAGTTCAAACAGATGGCGACATCGACGCAGCTATCGACTTCTTGCGTGAAAAAGGTCTTTCAAGCGCTTCTAAAAAAGCGGACCGCATTGCTGCTGAAGGGATTACAAATATTCTTGTCAAAGGCAACGAAGCTGTAATCTATGAAGTGAACGCGGAAACTGATTTCGTTGCTAAAAACGAAGGCTTCCAAACACTTGTTAAAGAGTTGGGCGAGCACTTGATCGATACGAAGCCTGCAACAATTGAAGAAGCTACTGCTTCTACAATGTCAAACGGCCTTACTGTGGCTGACCACATTTCGAACGCAATCTCTAAAATCGGTGAAAAAATCACTTTGCGCCGCTTCGAAATACGCACGAAAACGGATGCTGATTCTTTTGGTCCTTACCTGCACATGGGCGGACGCATTTCAGTATTAGTTGTTCTTGAAAACTCTACAAACGCTGATGCAGCTCGCGATATCGCTATGCACATTGCAGCTTTGAACCCTAAATACGTTTCACGCGACGAAGTTTCTGCTGACGAAGTGGAACACGAGCGCAAAGTTTTGACTGAACAAGCACTTAACGAAGGCAAGCCTGAAAATATCGTTGCTAAAATGGTAGAAGGCCGCCTTGGTAAATACTTCGAAGACGTTTGCCTATTGGATCAAGCGTTTGTTAAGAACTCTGACCAAAAAGTACGTGACTTTGCAGCTTCTACAGGCGGTTCTGTAAAAGAATTCATCCGCTACGAAGTCGGCGAAGGCATCGAAAAACGCGAAGACAACTTTGCTGATGAAGTTATGAGCCAAGTAAACAAAAAATAAGTTTTATTATCATAGGATAGACTTGGGGAACACTGAATGTGTTCCCTATTTTTCAATAAAAGTGTAACGGAGGGTACCGATGAGTGTTCAACAATATAAACGCATTGTACTAAAACTTAGTGGAGAAGCGATGGCTGGAGAAAAAGGATTCGGATTATCTCCTGAAATCATCAAATCGGTTGCTGCCCAAGTAAAAGAAGTTGTTGAACTTGGTGTGGAAGTTGCTGTAGTCGTAGGCGGCGGAAATATCTGGAGAGGCAAGATCGGCTCGGAGATGGGAATGGACCGCGCAACTGCTGATTATATGGGCATGCTTGCAACTGTCATGAATTCCTTGGCATTGCAGGATTCCTTAGAAAAGCAAGATGTAGAAACAAGAGTCCTTTCTTCTATTGAAATGCGCCAGGTTGCAGAACCTTACATCCGCAGAAGAGCGATCCGCCATTTGGAAAAGAAACGCGTCGTCATTTTTGCGGCCGGTACTGGAAACCCGTACTTCTCTACAGACACGACAGCTGCACTTAGAGCTGCCGAAATAGAAGCCGATGTCATTTTAATGGCTAAAAACAATGTGGATGGAGTTTACTCAGCGGATCCTAAAACTGATTTAACTGCTGTTAAGTATGAAGAGCTTTCATATTTCGATGTAATTCAACAAGGATTGCAGGTAATGGATTCGACTGCTTCCACACTTTGCATGGACAATGATATTCCACTCGTAGTATTCTCTATTATGGAAAATGGAAACATAAAACGAGCTGTTCTCGGTGAAAAAATCGGGACAGTAGTGAGGAGAACATTATAATGCCAAAATCAGTGATAAAAGATGCGAAGACAAAAATGGATAATGCAATCCAAGCTTTTTCCCGTGAACTTGCTTCAATTCGTGCAGGGCGCGCAAATCCGTCAATCCTTAACAAATTGACGGTGGATTATTATGGTGCACCAACTCCGATCAACCAAGTAGCAGGCATCGCTGTTCCAGAAGCACGCCTTATCGTCATTCAGCCGTACGATAAGACGATTCTTGGCGATATTGAAAAAGCAATCATGAAATCGGATTTGGGCTTAAGCCCATCCAATGACGGCATTGTAATCCGCTTGGCAATTCCAGCGTTGACAGAAGAGCGCCGCAAAGATCTTGTGAAACAAGTGAAAAAAGAAGCGGAAGAAGCTAAAGTCGGAATCCGCAACATTCGCCGTGACGCAAACGATGATTTGAAAAAGCTTGAGAAGAAAAGTGAAATCACGGAAGACGATTTGCGCAGCTATTCGGATGAAGTGCAAAAGTTGACTGATTCATTTATCGTGAAAATCGATGAAGTTGCAAAAGACAAAGAAAAAGAAATCATGGAAGTATAAATCGAACTTTCCACGAGGAAAAGCGTTCTGTTTAACAGGACGCTTTTTTTCATGCCAAAAATATGGCAATGGCGCGAAAGAAAGCGCACAACGCTATTTTTTTTGATATGATAAGCATTAGACATGCCGATTTGTAATAGGTGGAGGAATAAATATGTTCAATAAATTATTAAAGCGAATGGCTGATACAGAAACTGCAATAGAAAATGATGAACGAGTATATGCTGCTGCGGCGCAAAAAGTGCCTGAGCATATCGCCATTATCATGGACGGCAATGGCCGATGGGCTAAGAAGCGTTCGCTGCCGAGAGTAGCGGGGCATCATGAAGGCATGAAGACGGTCAGAAAAATCACTAAGCTGGCCAACGAATTGGGTGTCAGCTATTTGACCTTATATGCTTTTTCCACTGAAAATTGGAAACGGCCAAAAATGGAAGTGGATTTTTTGATGCGTCTTCCAGAAGAATTTTTATCTGTGTTTCTCCCGGAATTGATTGAAGAGAACGTTAGGGTGGAAATGATGGGGTATCACCACAACCTGCCTGCCCATACAATAGAAGCGGTTAGAAAAGCGAAAGAAGCAACGAAGGACAACACGGGGCTGGTCTTGAACTTTGCTTTAAATTACGGCAGCCGAGCTGAAATTGTCGATGCAGTGAAAAATATTGCAGCCCAAGTAGCGGCTGGAACATTGGACATTTCGGAAATTACCGAAGAACACATCACGACAGGGCTGATGTCGTGCGACATGCCTGAACCTGATTTGTTGATCCGGACAAGCGGCGAAGTCCGTTTGAGCAATTTCATGCTCTGGCAATTGGCTTATACCGAATTTTGGTTCACAGAAACTTTATGGCCGGATTTCGGGGAAGAGTCATTGCTCGAAGCGATTGAGAATTACCAGAAACGCAATCGCAGGTTCGGAGGATTGAAAGGGGAAGAAGCGAATTGAAACAGCGTATTATCACTGGAATCATTGCTGCAGCTCTCTTTATTCCCTTCGTTATCTATGGGGGTGCGCCGCTGACCATACTTTTGTATGGACTTGCAACGGTAGGCCTTCAGGAATTATTGAATATGAAGGGCAGAAGCTTGCTCAGTATACCCGGTCTAATTTCTTTAATCGCGCTATATGCCTTCATGATGCCAGATGAATGGGCGCAATGGGTATTTGAAACAACAGGTTATGTAAAAGTCGAATTCGCTTTTCTTGCGGTTATATTGCTGTTGATCCACACGGTGGTCGTGAAGAATAGTTTTACATTCGACGACGCTGCTTTTGCTATTTTAGGTACACTTTATATTGGCGTCGGCTTCTTTTACATGATTGAAACACGTGCTGCAGGGCTGGATTATGTCGTTTACGCATTATTGGTTGTGTGGTTCACCGACTCAGGGGCTTATTTTACGGGACGGAAAATCGGCAAGCGCAAATTATGGCCAGAAATCTCACCGAATAAAACCATTGAAGGGTTTGTCGGCGGCATTGTCTGGGCAATTGGCATTGCTTTAATCTTGAATTATTTTGTGGATTTGGATAAACCGATTCTGATCATCATCATCGTGACGATTATCGCTTCTGTTTTCGGACAGATGGGCGACCTGGTTGAATCTGCATTGAAAAGACATTTCAATGTCAAGGATTCAGGCAACATCCTACCAGGGCATGGCGGGATTTTAGACCGTTTTGACAGCATTCTTTTTGTCATGCCGTTATTGCATTTTCTACATTTCATCTAGGAGAGGGAGCATCTGAATGACCAAAAAAATCATTTTATTAGGGGCAACCGGTTCGATCGGTGTGCAGACGGCGGATATCATCCGTGAACATCATACTGAATTTCAGCTGGTTGGCTTTTCGGCAGGCAAAAACATAAGGTTAACAAAAGAAATGGTCCAAGAGTTCCATCCGGAAATCGTTTGTGTGCAAAACGAAGAAGACGCAGCGGCGCTGAGAGCAGAATTTCCTGCAGTGTCGTTCGTTTCCGGAAGCAAGGGCTTGATTGAGACCGCTACATACGATGCTGATATTTTAGTGAATGCGGTAATTGGCAGCGTGGGGCTAGAGCCGACTTTGGAAGCCATCAAGCTCGGCCGCACCATTGCAATAGCGAACAAAGAAACCTTGGTTACGGCAGGTCATCTTGTCATGGAAAGCGCAAAGCGTTACGGCGCTATGATTTTACCGGTTGACAGCGAGCATTCTGCGCTCTTCCAAGCGCTGAACGGAGAAAAGCTTGAACAGGCAAGCCGTTTGATCTTAACGGCATCCGGCGGCAGCTTCCGCGACTTGGCGCGTTCGGAACTTGAAAACGTCACGGTCAAAGAAGCATTGGATCATCCGAACTGGTCGATGGGCGCAAAAATAACCATCGATTCTGCGACCATGGTCAATAAAGGCTTGGAAGTGATTGAAGCGCATGTGCTTTTCGGCTTCGGCTATGACGATATCGATGTCTTGCTGCACCGCGAAAGCATCATCCATTCAATGGTGGAATTTCAAGATACGAGTGTTATGGCGCAATTGGGAACTCCTGATATGAGAGTTCCGATTCAATATGCGCTGACTTATCCGGATCGTTTGCCTAGACCGAATGCCAAAAGGCTGAATCTGGCGGAAATCGGCAAACTGCATTTTCAGGACATGGATTACGAACGTTTCCATGCGCTGAAGCTGGCATTTGATGCGGGCAGAACGGGGGGCACCATGACAACCGTTTTCAATGCTGCCAATGAACAGGCCGTTGCCATGTTCTTAGCCGGAGAAATCAAATTCCTGCACATCGAAGAGATGATCGAACGCGCGATGCAAAGCCACGACACGGTGCAAAGCCCGGATCTTGAGACGATCCTCCATGCAGACGCTCAAACAAGAAAATCCGTTAAAAACATGCTAAAATAACTTAAGACAAAACCGAGTATGGTTAATAAGGATGGGTTTAAATGGAAACAGTATTAGCGTTTGTCATAATTTTTGGTGCTTTGGTATTTTTCCATGAACTTGGACATTTTCTCTTTGCGAAAAGAGCCGGGATTCTGGTCCGTGAATTTGCAATCGGAATGGGACCGAAAATTTTAGGCATCACTAAAGGCGAAACGCTATATACGCTGCGGCTCCTGCCAATTGGCGGATATGTAAGAATGGCGGGCGAAGAAATGGATGCCATCCATATCCAAGCCGGACATCGTATAGGTGTTTTACTGAATAAAGAAGGACTTGCAACAAAAATCATCATGAACCAAAAAACCATGCATCCGGAAATACTGTTTCTGGAAGTGGAAGAAGCGGACCTGGATCGCGAACTTTACATCAAGGGCTATGATGAGGACGAGCAATTTGTCCGGATCGGCGTTGCCCGAGATGCTGTAATTGAAGAGAACGGCAAAGAAACCATTTTGGCTCCGTATGATCGCCAATTCGATTCGAAAAGTGTCGGCAATCGTTTCATGACCATCTTAGCCGGGCCACTTTTCAATTTCATCCTGGCTTTCTTCATCTTTACGGCGCTCGGCATGATGCAAGGGGTTCCTACATTCGAGCCGGTGATTACGGAAGTTGCTGAAGACAGCCCGGCGTCAGAAGCCGGCATGGAAAACGGCGACTTGGTAACCGAAATTGACGGAACTTCTATCTCGACTTGGGACGAGTTGGTCACAATCGTCCAGGGCAATGCCGGCAACGCGCTTCCATTTGAAGTGGAGCGCGGCGGCGAAACTTTGGACTTCACCATTACTCCGGAAGTATCAGAAGAATCTCCGGAAAAAGTCGGGGTCATTGGTGTACTTTACCAAAGCCCGATGGAAAAGGACTTTTTCGGGTCATTCGTTTATGGAGCAGAGCAGACAGTGTTCTGGTTCAAAGAAATTTTCCGCTTGCTGGGTATGCTGGTCACTGGCCAATTTACGATTGACGCATTGTCCGGTCCGGTAGGCATTTATAAAACGACAGAAGAAGTTGCGAAGTACGGCATCTTTACGTTAATGAGTTGGGCCGGTATGCTGAGCATCAACTTGGGCATCATGAACTTGCTGCCGCTTCCGGCTTTGGACGGAGGGCGTCTCATGTTCTTCATCCTAGAAGCGCTGCGCGGCAAGCCAGTGGACCGCCAAAAAGAAGGCATGGTCCATTTCGTCGGAATTATGCTGCTGATGTTATTGATGATCGTCGTAACGTGGAATGATATCCAGAAATTCTTCTTTTAAGAAAGCAGCTTTTCCAATATGAAAAAGCGACAAAAATTAACCAGTCAGTTGAGGTGTATTTTGGAATGAAACAAACAGCAACTTTTATCCCAACATTAAGAGAAACACCGGCTGATGCGGACGTAAAGTCCCATCAGCTATTATTGCGTGCAGGATTCATCCGCCAGAACACGAGCGGCATTTATTCGTTCCTGCCGCTGGGCAAACGCACATTGCAAAAAGTGGAGAATGTCATCCGTGAAGAAATGGAAGCTGTCAACAGTGTGGAAGTATTCCTTCCTGCCTTGCAGCAAGCAGAACTTTGGATGGAAACCGGCCGCTGGTATTCATATGGCAACGAGCTGATGAGGCTGACGGACCGCAACAACCGCGCATTTGCACTCGGCGCAACGCATGAAGAAGTCATTACGAGCCTTTTGCGCGACGAAATCAAATCTTATAAGAAATTGCCGTTGAATTTATTCCAGATCCAATCGAAATTCCGTGACGAAAAACGCCCACGCTTCGGTTTGCTGCGCGGCCGTGAATTTTTGATGAAAGATGCTTATTCTTTCCATGCGACTACAGAAAGCTTAGACGACACATACAATGATATGATGCAGGCCTACACGAACATCTTTACGCGGTTGGGCTTAAATTTCCGTGCGGTAATTGCAGATTCAGGTGCAATCGGCGGAAAAGACAACCACGAGTTCATGGTGCTGTCTGACATCGGTGAAGACACGATCGCCTATTCCGACCAGTCAAACTATGCAGCCAATATCGAAATGGCGGCAGTGAATGTCGAGTATCCGGTTTCAAACGAAGCCGAAAAAGAAATCGAAAAAGTGGCAACTCCAAACCAAAAGACAATTGCCGAGGTAGCGGACTATTTGAACGTATCTCCAGAGCAATGCATCAAGACCTTGGTTTTCAAAACGGATGAGGATTTTGTGATCGTCTTATCCCGCGGCGACCACGAAATCAATGACGTCAAAGTGAAGCATGCAACTGGCGCGAAAATAGTGGAAATGGCAACTCCTGAAGAAGTGTTGGAGCAATTGGGCTGTGAAATCGGATCTCTTGGTCCGGTCAAACTGAAATCGCCGATCCGCGTTTATGCGGACAATGGCGTCAAATCCATTGTTAATGGCGTAACTGGCGCGAACGAAGCCGGCTTCCATTTCATTAACGCGACGCCAGAAAAAGATTTCTCAATCGACACGTTTGCCGACTTGCGCTTCATCCAAGAAGGAGACGCTTCGCCGGACGGTGAAGGAGTCATCAAATTCGCAAAAGGCATTGAAGTTGGCCACATCTTCAAGCTTGGCACCACTTATAGTGAGCCGATGAAAGCGACATTCCTGAATGACCAGGGCCGTGCGATGCCTTATATTATGGGATGCTACGGTATCGGCGTTTCACGGGTAATGGCTGCAGTTGCTGAACAATTCCAGGACGACAACGGCTTTACTTGGCCGGATGTGATTGCACCTTATGAAATTCATATTGTACCGGTTAACATGAAAGACGAAACTCAGCGCGAGCTGGGCGAAGACCTTTATAAATTATTGAAGTCGTACCGCTATGAAGTGTTGCTTGATGACCGCATTGAGCGCGTGGGCGTCAAATTCGCAGATGCGGATTTGATCGGTTTGCCTGTCCGCATTACAGTCGGTAAAAAGGCTTCAGAAGGCATTCTTGAAGTGAAGTATCGCCGTACGGGAGAGACATTCGAGTGGAAACGCGAAGAATTGCTCGACCATTTGCAGCAATTCTTTAAGAAATAAGCGGATAATCTGATATGATTAAAGGAAAGTACAACTTGTACTTTCCTTTATTTTTTTCAATTTATAATACTGTTACAAAGGGGATAGTTATGACAAATCAGCAAGATCCAAAGATGCGGTTTAATCTGCTTCTTCAGCATCTCGATTTAACAGACGATGTGCATATGCCTTATTTCGAAGCGGCAGAACTGACTCGGATGACAGTCCATAAAAAAGAACGGACTTGGCGTTTTATGATTAAAGTAAAACAGACCTTGCCCTTGAAATTATATTTATTGCTGAAAGAACGGCTGTACGCGAACTTCTCTTCTATTGCGACAGTCCAATTGCAAATTCAGAGTGACGCGGCTTCGGCGGATGAAAACTTGGTTATGGAATATTGGAAATACGTCGTGGAAGAGTTTTCGGATATGGCGCCCCCATTGCGGGAACAGCTTATCAAACAAGCGCCGGAATGGAATGGCCAAAAGCTGATGGTCAAATGCAGCCGAGAGCATGAAATGATGGCGCTGAAATCCAAATACAGCGATAAACTCGCAGCAGCATATCAGCAATTCGGCTTTTCACGGCTTGTCGTGGACTTCCATCTTTCTGAAGAAAACAACGAAGCGCAGGCGGCCCATGAAGCCTTCATGCAGGAACGTTTAGCGGAAGAGGAAGAAATGGCGAAGAAAGCTGTAGCCGATATGAAAAAACGCGATACCGACCGCAAAGAAAACGGCGGCCATTCCGGACCATTCCAAATGGGCGTCAATATCAAACCGGATGAGCCGATTGCCGAGATCAAGTCCATTGTCGACGAAGAACGCCGGATCACTATTGAAGGCTTTGTATTCGATGTGGAAGTGCGCGAACTGCGAAGCGGCCGTTCCTTGTTGACGGTGAAAATCACCGACTACACTGATTCGATTCTGGTGAAAATGTTCTCGCGTGACAAAGAAGACGCGGAGCTGATGGCAAATGTCCAAAAAGGCATGTGGCTGAAAGCACGCGGGTCAATCCAAACGGACACTTTTGTGCGTGATTTGGTCATGATGGCTCAGGATATGGTGGAAATCAATCCTGTAAGGCGTTTGGACACAGCAACTGACAAACGGTCTGAGCTGCATCTACATACACCAATGAGTGCGATGGATGCGGTGTCTTCTGTAGACTCGCTTGTCGCTCAAGCGGCGAAATGGGGCCACCCAGCAATCGCTATCACGGACCATGCCGGTGTGCAATCATTTCCGGATGCCTATGCGGCCAGCAAAAAACATGGCATCAAGGCCATCTTCGGATTAGAAGCGAACCTCGTCGATGACGGAGTGCCAATCGCATACGAAGAGCGCCATGCCTTGCTTGAAGAAGAGACATTCGTCGTATTCGATTTGGAGACGACGGGGCTGTCTGCTGTTTACGACACAATCATCGAACTTGCAGCTGTGAAGATTAAAGGCGGCAACATCATTGATAAGTTCGAAAGCTTTGCAAATCCACACCATGAACTATCAGCGACGACGATTGATTTGACTGGCATTACCGACGATATGGTGAAAAACGCGCCGGAAGTCGAAGAAGTCATCCGCAAATACCACGAATGGGCAGGGGACCACATCATGGTGGCGCATAATGCAGCTTTTGATATGGGCTTCCTGTACGTCTGCTATAAAAAATACGGCATCGACAAAAAGCATGCGACGATCGATACGCTGGAACTTGCGCGTATGCTTCATCCAGAACTGAAAAGCCATCGCCTCAATACATTGGCGAAGAAATTCGGCATCGAGTTGACCCAGCATCACCGGGCAATCTACGATACTGAGGCGACGTCTTATCTTTTGACGCATTTATTGAAAGAAGCGCACCAGAAAGGCATTCTTTACCATGACCAGTTGAATGATTACGTAGGCAGCAACGACGCTTACAAACGCGCAAGACCGACGCATTGCACATTGCTTGCCCAGAATGACGAAGGCTTGAAAAATCTGTTCAAGCTGGTTTCTGCATCGCATATCGATTATTTCTACCGTGTGCCGCGCATCCCGCGTTCATTGCTGCAGCGCCACCGCAAAGGCTTGCTTGTCGGCTCAGGCTGCGATAAAGGCGAAGTTTTCGAAGCAGTTATGCAAAAGTCGATGGAAGAAGTTGAACAAACAGCTAAATTTTATGATTATCTCGAAGTCCATCCAAAAGAAGTCTATTCCCATTTAATCGAACGGGAATTGATCCGCGATGAATGGAACTTGGAAGATGTAATCCGAAAATTGGTGAAAGTCAGCCGCAAATTGGAAATCCCATTGGTGGCGACAGGCAACGTCCATTACTTGGATGAAACAGATGCCATTTTCCGCCAGGTATTGATCGGGTCACAAGGCGGAGCGAATCCGTTAAATCGCCACAAACTGCCGAAAGTCCATTTCCGCACCACCAATGAAATGCTTGAAGCGTTCGACTTTTTAGGCGAAGAAACAGCGTATGAACTTGTCGTAGCGAATTCGAATAAAATCGCGGATATGATCGACACGGTCAAACCAATCAAAGATGAGTTGTATACGCCGAAAATTGAAGGCGCAGACGAAGAAGTCAGGGAATTGAGTTATTCCATGGCCCATCAGATTTACGGCCCGACGCTTCCGGAAATCGTTGAAGCTCGCATCGAAAAAGAATTGAAGTCCATCATCGGCCACGGTTTTGCGGTCATTTATTTGATCTCCCATAAGCTGGTTAAACGGTCCTTGGATGACGGCTATTTGGTAGGGTCTCGGGGATCGGTCGGTTCATCGTTGGTTGCAACACTCACCGAAATCACGGAAGTCAATCCTCTGCCGCCTCATTACATCTGCCGGAAATGCAAAACATCCGAGTTCTTTGATGACGGTTCGGTCGGCTCCGGTTTTGATTTGCCTGATAAGGAATGTCCGGATTGCGGCATTCCGTTCCAAAAAGAAGGCCAGGATATTCCGTTTGAAACGTTCCTTGGCTTTAAAGGGGATAAAGTTCCCGATATCGATTTGAACTTCAGCGGCGACTATCAATCCAGAGCCCATAACTACACGAAAGAATTATTCGGCGAAGACAATGTATTCCGTGCGGGGACAATCGGTACGGTTGCCGAGAAAACCGCTTACGGCTATGTCCGGGGCTACGCCAACGACCGGGAGATGACGCTTCGCGGAGCGGAAATCGACCGTTTGGTGCAAGGTTGTTCAGGCGTCAAACGCAGCACTGGCCAGCATCCCGGCGGTATTATCGTTGTACCTGATTACATGGACATCTACGACTTCTCGCCAATCCAATTTCCGGCGGACGCCCAGGATTCAGAATGGAAAACGACGCATTTCGACTTCCATTCGATCCATGACAATCTGCTGAAACTGGATATTCTCGGACACGATGATCCGACGGTCATCCGGATGCTGCAGGATTTGTCGGGAATCGATCCGAAAACGATCCCGACCGACGATCCGGAAGTCATGAAAATCTTTTCCAGTGTAGATTCACTTGGCGTCTCTGAAAAACAGATTGGCTGTAAAACAGGAACATACGGCATCCCGGAATTCGGGACGCGTTTTGTGCGCCAGATGCTCGAAGAAACAAAACCGACGACATTCTCGGAACTGGTCCAGATTTCCGGATTGTCCCACGGCACTGACGTATGGCTGAGCAATGCCCAGGAACTCATCCAAAATGGCACATGCCAGCTGTCGGATGTTATCGGCTGCCGGGATGATATCATGGTCTACTTGATTTATCAGGGACTTGAATCTTCATTGGCATTTAAAATCATGGAGTCCGTACGAAAAGGGAAAGGCCTTACGCCTGAAATGGAAGAAGCGATGAAAAAAGAAGGGGTTCCGAATTGGTACATTGAATCGTGCAAAAAGATCAAGTACATGTTCCCGAAAGCCCACGCTGCAGCCTATGTATTAATGGCTGTCCGCATCGCTTATTTCAAAGTGCATTTCCCGATTCTTTATTACGCAGCATATTTCACGGTGCGTGCTGAGGATTTCGATGTCAATGCAATGGCAAAAGGTTCCTCGTCGATCCGCGCCAAATTGGATGAACTCAATTCCAAAGGGCTGGAAGCTTCAACAAAAGAAAAGAACTTGATGACGGTCATGGAATTGGCGCTTGAAATGGTGGAGCGCGGCTTTACATTCCAAAAGGTCGATTTGTATAAATCGTCCGCTGACGAGTTTATCATCGAAGGCACCAGTCTGATTCCTCCGTTCAATGCTATTCCGGGCCTTGGGACGAATGCAGCGAAATCGATTGTTGCTGCGCGCGGACTCGGGACGTTCTTGTCGAAAGAAGATCTTCAGCAGCGCGGACGCGTTTCGAAGACGATCATCGAATACATGGATGACCATGGCTGCCTTGAAGGAATGCCGGACGCCAATCAGCTGTCCCTGTTCTAGCAGGTTGCACAGCACCAGGCTTTATGGTATTATTGTAGTAACATTTATGAATAGCTCTGTCACGAAAGAGTGGGTTCTCCCGCTCTTTTCTGTTGTTATGGCATAAAATTGTCGGGAGGCATGTATGAGTAAAATTACTGAACAAATCGAACAAATCGCAATGCCCATCACCGAAGAATTGAACCTTGAACTTGTTGATGTGGAGTTTGTCAAAGAAGGGCGCAATTATTTCCTTCGCGTGTATGTGGATAATCCAGCAGCACCGATCGACATTGAACAATGTGCATTAGTGAGTGAAAAGCTTAGCGAAATTTTAGATGAGCTTGATCCGATCGAACAGAATTATTTCCTTGAAGTTTCTTCGCCAGGCGCTGAACGCCCGTTGAAAAAAGAAAAGGACTTTGAAAAGGCAATCGGCAAGCTTGTTTACATCAAAACCTATGAGCAAATCGATGGTGCAAAGGAATTCGAAGGCTATTTGCAGTCGTTTACTGAAGATGAAGTACAAATTGAAATCAAAATCAAAACACGCAGAAAAACAGCCACTTTCGACCGCAAGAAAATTGCAGTCATCCGTTTGGCCATTGATTTTTCTGTAAAACCTGATTGAAGAACGTGGGAGTGATAAAATAATGGGTAACGAGTTATTAGATGCATTGGATGCATTGGAAAAGCAAAAAGGTATTTCTAGAGATGTGTTGATTGAAGCGATCGAAGCTGCTTTGGTCACTGCGTATAAACGCAATTTCAACCAAGCACAGAATGTGCGCGTTGACTTGAATTTGGGTACTGGCACAATGCTGGTTTATTCCCGCAAAGATGTTGTCGAAGAAGTGGAAAATGAGTTCCTGCATATCTCACTTGAAGACGCTAAAGCGATTAACCCAGCTTACGAATTGGGTGATATTGTCGAAGAAGAAGTGACGCCGCGCAATTTTGGGCGTATCGCTGCTCAGACGGCTAAGCAAGTTGTGACACAGCGTGTACGCGAAGCTGAACGCGGCTTGATTTTCGAAGAGTTCGTCGATCGTGCGGACGACATCGTCAATGGCATCGTAGAACGCATGGATGCACGCAATCTGTATGTCGGCTTGGGCAAAGTAGAAGCGGTACTGCCGCAGACTGAGCAAATGCCGAACGAATCTTACCAGCCGCATGACCGCATCAAAGTTTATATTACGAAAGTTGAGCGCACCACACGCGGACCGCAAGTATTTGTATCGCGGACACATCCGGGATTATTGCGCCGGCTTTTTGAAAATGAAGTTCCTGAAATCTATGAAGGAATTGTCGAAATCAAATCGATTGCACGCGAAGCAGGAGACCGTTCGAAGATTTCTGTTGTGGCACACCGGGATGACATCGATCCAGTTGGATCATGCGTCGGAGCGAAAGGTGCTCGAGTACAGACAATCGTCAACGAGTTAAGCGGTGAAAAAATCGATATCGTTGAGTGGTCTGAAGAACCAGTGATTTTTGTAGCAAATGCATTGAGCCCTTCTAAAGTTCTCGATGTCCAAGTCAATGATGACGAAAAATCGACGACTGTTGTCGTACCGGATTACCAATTGTCATTGGCAATCGGCAAACGGGGCCAGAATGCACGCTTAGCAGCGAAGTTGACTGGCTGGAAAATCGATATCAAGAGTGAGACGGATGCGCGTGAAATGGGCATCTACCCTAACGAAAACGCATCGATTGAAAAAGTCGAGTCGGATGAAGACCTTGAAGATTTCGATTTTTACGGTGAAAAAGAATAATCAGGAAAAGGTGATGTCCGTTGGCTCTGCAAAAGAAAATTCCATTACGGAAGTGTGTGGCTACAGGCGAGATGCATCCTAAAAAAGAAATGATCCGGATTGTGCGGAACAAAGAAGGCGAAGTTTTTGTCGATTTGACCGGCAAGAAATCGGGTCGCGGCGCCTATGTTTCAAAGTCGGAATCGGCTATTGAAATTGCACGCAAAAAGAAAGTATTGGACAATCAGCTGGAAACGAAAGTGCCTGCTGAAATTTACGACGAATTGATTCGCGTTGTCCAAAGAGAGCAGTTGAAGCAATAGTGAATAAAGATAAAATCCTACAATTACTGGGATTGGCTACCCGCGCTCGCATGACGATAACCGGGGAAGAAATGACAGTAAATGAAGTGCGCAAAGGAAATGTGGAATTGGTCCTCTTGTCCGAAGACGCTTCAAAAAATACAAATAAAAAATTGCATGATAAATGCAAATCTTATAATGTCGACCTCGAGGTATTCGGAACGCGTTTCGAATTGGGGCATGCAATCGGCAAGGCAGAGCGCGTAACCGTAGCGATAACTGATGCTGGTTTTGCGAAGAAAATCAAGAACTTGATCGATGAAAATAACCGGGGGTGAGCAGATGACCAAAATTCGAGTACACGAGTACGCTAAAAAAGTAGATAAGCCAAGCAAAGAAATCATTCAGCAGTTATCTAAGCTGAATATTGAGGTTGCCAACCATATGGCAACATTGGAAGACAATGCTGTAACAAAATTAGACGGCATTTATAAAAATTCTGCACAAGGGCAGCGTCCACAAACACAAAGCCGTCCGCAAACTGGCGGGCAATCACGCCCACAAGGCCAAACTCAATCACGTCCGCAGGGCCAAAGCCAGTCACGTCCACAAAGCGGCGGGCAATCACGTCCGCAAGGCCAAGGCCAGTCACGTCCGCAAAGCGGCGGGCAATCACGTCCACAAGGACAAGGCCAATCACGTCCACAAGGACAAGGCCAATCACGTCCACAAACTGGTGGACAAGGAGGCCAGAGCCGCTCTTCTGCAGCTCCGGCAAAAGGCTCCAACTTTACACCGAAAGCGGCTAAACCGACAGCAGGCCCGGGACAACGCAATAACCGTCCAGGCAGCGGCGGTCCAGGGCGCGGCGGACAAAACCGCAACCGCAAAGGCAAAAATCAGCAGCAGCCGGTAAACCCACTGCCGCCGATGCCGAAAAGAGAAAAAGAATTGCCAGCTAAAATTACGTTCAGCGAGTCATTGACTGTTGGCGAATTGGCGAAAAAATTAGGGCGCGAGCCGTCTGAAATCATCAAAAAATTATTCATGCTCGGCGTAATGGCTACCATTAACCAAGAGCTTGATAAAGATGCAATCGAATTGATCTGTGCTGAGTATGAAGTGGAAGTTGAAGAAGAAATCTTGGTTGATAAATCCGACCTTGAAGTTTACTTCGAGCCTGAAGACGAAGCGCTTCAACAAGAGCGTCCACCAGTTGTTACAATCATGGGACACGTTGACCATGGTAAAACAACTTTGCTGGATTCGATCCGCAACACGAAAGTGACTGCAGGCGAAGCTGGTGGAATCACGCAGCATATCGGCGCATACCAGGTTGTTGACAATGGCAAAAAAATCACGTTCCTTGATACTCCTGGACACGCAGCGTTTACAACGATGCGCGCACGCGGAGCAAAAGTGACGGATATTGCCATTATCGTCGTAGCTGCTGATGACGGCGTTATGCCTCAGACAGTAGAAGCGATCAACCATGCGAAAGCTGCAGAAGTTCCAATCATTATTGCGGTCAACAAAATGGATAAGCCAAGCGCAAACCCTGATCGCGTGATGCAAGAATTGACTGAGCATGGACTTGTACCTGAAGCATGGGGCGGCGAAACGATTTTCGTTCCGATTTCTGCCCTTAAAGGCGAAGGCATCGACTCGCTTCTAGAAATGATCTTACTTGTTTCGGAAGTCGGGGAATTGAAAGCGAATCCTGCCCGCCGTGCAATCGGTACTGTAATCGAAGCAGAGCTTGATAAAGGCCGCGGTTCGGTTGCTACATTGCTTGTGCAAGATGGCACACTCAACGTTGGAGATCCAATCGTTGTCGGCAACACTTACGGACGCGTCCGTGCAATGGTCAATGACCTTGGACGCCGCGTTAAAGATGCAGGCCCATCTACACCAGTTGAAATTACAGGGTTGAACGATGTGCCGCAAGCGGGCGACCGTTTCGTCGTCTTTGAAGACGAAAAAACTGCGCGCCAAGTCGGTGAAACTCGTGCGACTTCAGCGCTTCAAGTACAGCGTTCTGAGAAAACACGCGTCACGCTCGATAACTTATTCGACCAGTTGAAGCAAGGCGAAATGAAAGAATTGAACTTGATCGTCAAAGCTGACGTACAAGGTTCGGTTGAAGCGATGGCTGCTTCATTGATGAAAATCGATGTTGAAGGCGTCAATGTTAAAATCATCCACACGGGCGCAGGCGCCATTACGGAATCAGACGTTGCTCTTGCAGCAGCATCAAATGCAATTGTCATCGGCTTTAACGTACGCCCTGACATCAACGCAAAACGTGCTGCAGAAGCAGAAGGCGTAGATATCCGCCTGCACCGCATCATTTATAAAGTAATCGAAGAAATCGAATTTGCAATGAAAGGGTTATTGGACCCTGAATTCGAAGAGAAAATCATCGGCCAAGCCGAAGTGCGCAGCACATTCAAAGTCTCTAAAGTCGGCACAATTGCCGGAAGCTATGTAATCGAAGGCAAAATCACCCGCGACAGCGGCGTCCGCGTCATCCGTGAAGGCATCGTCGTGTTCGAAGGCGAGATCGACACGTTGAAACGATTCAAAGACGATGCAAAAGAAGTTGCAAAAGGCTACGAATGCGGTATCACGATCAAAAACTTCAATGATGTCAAAGAACTGGACATCATCGAAGCTTACATCATGGAAGAAATCGAACGTAAATGATTCTCTACATGGAATGTGAATTCTTCATTCCAGTAGCCCATTCGTTAAAAGAAAAACGGGCAGTGGTCAAAAGCATGCTGACCCGTTCAAGACAGAAATTCAATGTTTCCGGTGCGGAAATTGATCACCAGAACGTCTGGCAGCGAACGCGCCTTGCATTTGTCACTGTGTCTTCTTCGAAAGATGCAGCGGACAAAGAAATCGAGCGCGTCCTGCACTTTCTGGAAAGCAATCCAGCATGGGAATGCCTTGAAATCCATAAAGAATATTTGTAAGAACGAGGTGAAGTAAAAATGACTATGCGCTCTAATCGTGTAGGCGAGCAAATGAAAAAAGAGCTTAGCGACATTATCAGCCGTAAGCTGAAAGATCCGCGCATCGGTTTCGTAACCGTGACGGATGTGGAAGTTACAGGCGATCTTCAGCAAGCGACTGTTTATATCAGCGTGCTTGGTGATGATAAAGCGAAAGAACAAACTTTGCTCGGCTTGTCTAAGTCAAAAGGTTTTATCCGTTCTGAAATCGGACAGCGGATCCGGCTGCGCAAAACGCCGGAATTGTCGTTTGAAATTGACTCCTCTGTAGCATACGGGAACCGGATCGATTCACTATTGCGTGACATCAAAGAACCGAACGAAGAACAATGATCCCACCCGAAGCCTGCTGTCTAATTTTCTTAGATCAGCAGGCTTTTTTTGTGGAAGATGCATTAACCGCCAAATAGCGGCGTCAGAAAATATGGCTGGGAGCTGAGATAAGATGGAATTGAACGGCGTTCTCCCTTTATGGAAAGAAAAAGGCATGACTTCGCATGATTGTGTATTTAAATTAAGAAAAATCTTGAAAACCAAAAAAGTGGGGCATACCGGCACTTTGGATCCGGACGTTGACGGCGTGCTGCCGATTTGCATCGGACGCGCGACAAAAGTGGCGGAATACATCACAGACCAAGGGAAAGCATACGAAGCGGAAGTGACAATCGGCTATTCGACTGAAACGGAAGATGCGAGCGGTGCGGTTGTCGAAAGGGACGACAGCGAGAAAAAGGTGACACGTGAACAGCTGCTGGCTGTGCTGCAAAGTTTAACGGGTGTAATTACGCAAATCCCTCCGATGTTTTCAGCAGTGAAAGTCAATGGCAAAAAGCTTTATGAGTATGCGCGCCAGGGAATTCCTGTAGAACGTCCAGAACGCAAAGTACGCATTGATTCAATCGAATTGCTCGATGATGCACAGGAATGGAGCGGCCAGGAATTGAAATTCTCCATTTTCATCCGCTGCGGCAAAGGCACATATATCCGGACCTTGGCGGTTCAAATCGGGGAAGCGCTTGGCTTTCCAGCGCACATGTCGAATTTGAGGCGGACGGAATCGGGGGAATTCAAAGCGGAGGATTGCTTTACACTTGCTCAAGTGGCTGAAATTGCCCAAAATGGAGATATCGGCACGATTCTGAAACCGTTAAGCTACGGCTTGGGGGATTTCCCAGAAACTGAGATTGAAGCAGATTTGCTGTTCGGCATCAAGAACGGCCAAGTGCTGGACCGCCACCCGATGATGAGTGAACATGAATTTCTCGTGTTTACGGTCAATGGCCAACCGGTCGCGCTGTATAAGCGCCATCCAGAAAAAGCGGATAAGATGAAGCCTGAAAAAATGTTCGGATTTCCCGAAATCGACGAGGTGTAAGATGAAAATAATCCATTTAAGCTACCCGAACCACGTAAAACCTTCAGAAAACCTTGGCGCTGTTTCACTGGCGCTCGGCTTTTTTGATGGTGTACATAAGGGACATCAAAAAGTCATCGGCGAAGCGATCCAGGTTGCTGACAAGCTTCATGCCCAATCCGCTGTCATGACGTTCGATCCACATCCTTCACTCGTGCTCGGCGGCAGAAAAGAAGAAGTCTTCTATATTACGCCGATGCAGGAAAAGATGGAGATCCTGAGTGAAATGGGCGTCGACATCTGTTTTATCGTCCGCTTCACTTCCGACTTTGCACAGCTGACTCCCGCACAATTCGTTCAGCACTTTATCAAAGATCTGGGCGTCGTTCATGTGACTGCCGGATTCGATTATTCATTTGGCTGCAAAGGCCAAGGCAATATGGAATTGATGCAGGAAATGGCGGATGGTGCGTTTGGTGTCACTATTATCAAGAAGCAGGAAGACGGCGAAGAGAAAATCAGTTCGACGCGGATCCGCAGCTTGTTGAAGTCCGGTGAAGTCGGGGAAGTTTGCCGGCTTCTCGGGCGGCCGTTCCGCATATCCGGGACGGTAGTCAATGGCGATAAGCGCGGACGCACCATCGGTTTCCCGACGGCCAACGTCGAACAGGAAATCGGAACATTCGTACCCGGGCGCGGCGTCTATGCTGTCCGAATCTGGGTGCAAGGTGCGGTTTACGATGGAGTCTGCAACGTCGGCTTCAAACCGACATTCAATAACCCCGATGAGAAAAGGCTCAGCGTCGAAGTCCACATCTTGGATTTTGATAAGAACATCTACGGAGAAATGGTCCTTGTTGACTGGTATGCACGCATCCGCGACGAGCAGAAGTTTTCGGGCATCGAAGAACTGAAGAGCCAAATCCAGCGCGACAAGGAAACAGCAATTGAATTTTTTAAATCCCAAGGCTGACCGACACTGTTGATTTTGCACGGGGCATATGCTATGATTTGTTAGTACTGAAACAGTACAAACCATTGCTTGGCAAATCGAATCACCAACGTTTGCTCAGTAATTGGGGATATCAGAAATTAGGAGGTGGACACAGTATGGCAATCACTCAAGAGCGTAAAAATGAATTGATCAGTGAATACAAAGTGCACGATACAGATACTGGATCTGCACATATTCAAATCGCCATTCTTACAGAAGACATCAACAACTTGAACGAACATTTGCGTACCCACAAGAAAGATCACCACTCACGCCGTGGACTTTTCAAAATGGTAGGACGCCGTCGTAACTTGCTTAAATACTTGCGCGAGAACGATGTACAAGGTTACCGTGACTTGATCGCGAAACTTGGCTTACGCCGATAATAACAACCAGAAAAAAGCGGGATTCGTCCCGCTTTTTCTTTATGCGTAAAAAATTCAACATTCAATCGCATGATGAATGCTTTTTTGATACACTACTAGAAGATACATAAAGAGGAATTTCACTCAGAAAGCACGTTTACCACGGCTTGACTGGGGATGAAACATTGTAAGAGAGAGGAGCTCGATTATGGAGCAAACTAAAAAAGTCTATACATTCGATTGGGCTGGCCGCACATTGCAGGTCGAAGTCGGTCAATTAGCAAAACAAGCAAACGGAGCAGCATTAATCCGCTACGGCGATACAGCAGTGCTTTCCACTGCAACTGCTTCAAAAACGCCGAAGACATTGGATTTCTTCCCGCTCACTGTCAACTATGAAGAGCGTTTATACGCTGTCGGCAAAATCCCTGGCGGTTTCATCAAACGCGAAGGGCGTCCATCTGAAAAAGCGACGCTTATCAGCCGTTTAATCGACCGTCCGATCCGTCCGTTATTCCCAGACGGCTTCCGCAACGAAGTCCAAGTCATTTCTATGGTCATGTCTGTTGACCAGGATTGCCCTTCAGAAATGGCCGCAATGTTCGGTTCTTCATTGGCATTGATGATCTCGGATATTCCTTTTGGCGGGCCGATTGCTGGTGTTATCGTTGGGATGGTTGACGGAGAATACATCATCAACCCGACCAATGACCAATTGGCACAAAGCTCGATTAACTTGACTGTTGCCGGAACAAAAGATGCGATCAACATGGTGGAAGCAGGAGCGAAAGAAGTTTCTGAAGAAGTCATTTTGGAAGCAATCATGTTCGGCCACGAAGAAATCAAAAAATTGATCGCATTCCAGGAAGAGATTGCTGCTGAAGTTGCCAAAGAGAAAACGGCGATTCAATTGTATGAATTGGACCCGATCTTGATGGAAGAAATCAAATCGGCCGTTGAAACTGATTTAATCGCTGCTGTCCAAGTAAGTGAAAAGCAGGAGCGCAATGACGCGATTGCTGCAGTCAAAGAACGAGTTTTGGAAACTTATGCAGATTCTGATGACGCAGTGAAGAAACAAGCTGGTCAAATTTTAGATAAAATGGTAAAAGATGAAGTTCGCCGCTTGATCACGGATGAAAAAATCCGCCCAGATGGCCGCGCGCCTTCTGAAATCCGCGCATTGTCTTCTGAAATCGGTTTATTGAAACGCACACACGGTTCAGGTTTGTTCACACGCGGGCAGACGCAAGCGATGAGCATCTGTACACTTGGTGCACTGGGCGACGTTCAGATCATTGACGGCCTTGGCCTCGATGAATCGAAGCGTTTCATGCATCATTATAATTTCCCGTTGTTCTCAGTCGGTGAGACTGGATTCCTGCGCGGCCCTGGCCGCCGTGAAATCGGACACGGGGCTCTTGGGGAACGCGCACTTGAAGCGGTTCTTCCAAGCGAAAAAGACTTCCCGTACACAATCCGCTTAGTTGCGGAAGTATTGGAATCGAACGGCTCTACTTCACAGGCAAGCATCTGTGCTTCTACATTGGCGATGATGGATGCAGGCGTGCCAATTACTGCACCTGTAGCCGGAATTGCGATGGGACTTGTGAAAAAAGGCGAAAACTATACAGTATTATCCGATATTCAAGGGATGGAAGATTACCTTGGAGATATGGACTTTAAAGTTGCAGGAACTGCTAAAGGCATCACTGCACTTCAAATGGACATTAAAATCGATGGCCTTTCACGCGAAATTCTTGAAGAAGCTTTATCTCAGGCGCAAGTCGGCAGAATCCACATTTTGGAATCTATGCTGGCGACGATTTCTGAGCCGAAAACCCATCTTTCTGAATTTGCGCCGAAAATCATCATGGTCAAAATCAATCCGGATAAAATCCGCGATGTAATCGGGCCTGGCGGTAAAGTCATCAACAAAATCATCGAAGAAACAGGCGTTAAGATTGATACAGAGCAGGACGGCACAATCTTCGTTTCATCAGTAAATGAAGAAATGAACGCAAAAGCGAAAGCGATGATTGAAAACATCGTCCGCGAAGCGAAAGTCGGGGAATATTACGAAGGCAAAGTGAAGCGAATTGAAAAATTCGGTGCATTTGTTGAATTGTTCCCAGGCAAAGACGGACTTCTCCACATTTCTGAAATCCAGGAAGCACGGACGAAAGAAGTGGAAGATGTCTTGAAAATGGATGACGTCATCAAAGTGAAAGTTGTCGAAATCGACCGCCAAGGCCGTGTGAATTTATCACGCAAGATTGTCTTGAAGGAAGAAAAAGAAGCGGCTGAAAAAGCAGCTGAATAAGAAAAAATAGTGAAATTGCCAGCTCCGGTTGGCAATTTTTTCGCATTAGGAGGAATTTTTTCATGGTTACTATCCATACTTGCGGAAACGGCCTTCGCATTGTTTCCGAATCAATCCCGCATTTCCACTCCGTAGCAATCGGTGTGTTTGTCAAAGCCGGCTCACGCGATGAATCCCCTGAAGAAAACGGCATTACGCATTTTATTGAGCATATGCTCTTTAAAGGGACGGAAACGCGCTCAGCTAAAGACATCGCAAAAGAGTTTGATCGCATAGGCGGAGATATCAACGCTTATACTTCAAAAGAATATACATGCTATTATGCGAAAATCCTGGACCACCATGCAGAGCATGCGGTCTCGGTGCTTGCGGATATGTTCTTCAATTCCAAAATGGACGTGGTGGAAATTGAGAAAGAGCGGCAAGTCGTGCTCGAAGAAATCAGCATGACTGAAGACATGCCGGATGACGATGTCCAGGAACAATTATGGCGCGTCATGTACCCGCACCATTCGATGGGTGCGCCGATCCTCGGAACAGGCATAACGCTGAAAAGTTTTACGAAAGAAAAAATCCAGCATTTTATGGATCGCCATTACACACCGGATAACACCGTTATCTCGGTCGCAGGAAAAATCACGCCGGAATTGATCCGCTTGATCGAAAAGCTTTTCGGTTCGTTCCGCCGGCTGGAAACTGAAAAAAACTACCGTTTCCCGATTTTCACGCCAGGCCATTCGTTCAAAACGAAAGAAACCGAGCAAGGCCATCTGAGCTTGGGCTATCCCGGCTTGTCGATCACAGATAAAGATATTTTTAATTTTACGGTACTGAATAATATTGTCGGCGGCTCGATGTCGTCGCGCCTGTTTCAGGAAATACGGGAAGAACGCGGCCTTGCCTATTCCGTCTATTCCTACCATTCCGCATACTCTGACCACGGCACGCTTGCAATCTACGGCGGCACGTCAAACGAGCAAATGGATGCGCTGCAGGAAGTCATCATTACAGAGCTCCAGGAAATCCGCAAACACGGCCCGACAGCTGAAGAAGTAACGGATTCCAAAGAGCAGCTGAAAGGCAATGTGATGCTTGGGCTCGAAAGCACCAGCGCACGCATGAACCGCAACGGCAAAAATGAGCTGCTGTTGAGAAAACATCCGAGCTACGATGAAATCCTGGCCCGCATCGAAGCCGTCTCATCAGAGCGCGTCACTTCGCTGCTGGAAGTATTCGACGGAGATCCGGCCATCTCCATCATTCGCTCGAAGACAGACGAAGCTTAATCGAAAGCTGTCGATAAAAGCACACAAGCAAGGCGAATTCTGGATTTGCCTTGCTCGTTTTACAAAAGAACCTTCTTTTGAATTCAATGATAGATGGATGCATTTCGCTAATGGCGAAATGCATTTTTTCAATTAAAGGAGCTGTTAACAGAAGCGTACGGCTTTTCATATGGTGTTCTTGAACTTGGAACAAAGCGAGACGCTTTTCGGCTAGTGCCGGTTAAAAGCCGAATAAGTTATGTTTATAGCCGGCCAATGCGTATTGATTATCTGCCAACGCATGTTAACTTCGATTTAATACATGCTAAACCCGATTTAACACTGGTAAACGGAAAAGCCCACTTTATGAAACCACTTTAGACCATCAAGAAATGGGATACATTTCTATTTTTTCTATTCATCTATCAATAGAAATGTTTTGCTATCAAGAATCACCTTTGAATGAAGCGAAAGGCGGCGAACAAGTTGGGCAAAAGGATTTTGACCAACTTGTTTGCGACGAAGCAGCGAAGCAAGGCAGGAGCAACGATTTCGTAACGAAGAGACTGAAGCCAGTCAAGCGGAACGCGTCCGCCTGTCCCTGTCCCTGTCCCTGCAACGCTAGCTTCGGGACAAAAAGTACTTTGCAACGCTGCGCTAGCTTCGGGACATGAAAGTGCGCTGAAGCGAAATGAAAGGGCTATCATATTTGATGAGCAATATCCTATTCCTCTAGTGAAGTGAATTGTGGTACAATTACGCCAATAATCTTTGAAGGAGCGAGTTGTTTGAAAACATATAATGTAGCAATTATGGGTGCCACGGGTGCAGTTGGACAACAGATGAAAGAACAATTGGAAAAACGCGATTTTCCAGTGAATACAATAAAATTCCTGGCATCAAGCCGTTCTGCAGGACAGCAAATTGAATTTAAAGGCAATACCTATACAATCGAAGAAGCAAAACCGGAATCATTTGAAGGGATTGACATCGCATTGTTCAGCGCAGGCGGCAGCATCTCCGAGCAATTTGCGCCGGAAGCCGTCAAACGCGGGGCAGTCGTCATCGACAACACCAGCGCTTTCCGCATGGACGCCGAAGTGCCGCTCGTCGTGCCGGAAGTAAACCCGGAAGATATCGCGCAGCATAAAGGCATTATTGCGAATCCGAATTGCTCAACCATTCAAATGGTCTGCGCATTGCAGCCGCTCAAAGAGCAATACGGTTTGCGGAAAATCGTCGTCTCGACATACCAAGCCGTGTCGGGCGCTGGGATCGGGGCCATCAATGAACTTAAAAACCAGTCGGCTGATTTTGACAACGCGAAAGACGCCGAAGCAAAAATGCTGCCGGTGAAATCCGCCGAGCACCATTATCCGATTGCGTTCAATGCCATCCCGCAAATTGATAAGTTCACCGATAATGGCTACACTTACGAAGAAATGAAAATGATCAACGAAACGAAAAAAATCATGCACGATGACCGCTTAGCAGTTGCCGCAACATGTGTCCGCCTCCCCGTAGTCACAGGCCATTCCGAATCGGTTTATGTGGAACTTGAAGGGGCGCCAACTGTCGAAGAAGTGAAAAGAGCCATCGCAGACGCACCAGGTGTTGTGCTGATGGACGATCCCGCGAATCAGGTTTATCCGATGCCGCTGATGGCAGCCGGACTCGATGAAGTGTTTGTCGGCCGCATCCGCCAAGACCTTGACAACCCTCAGGGCTTCCACCTATGGGTCGTGTCTGATAATCTAGTCAAAGGTGCAGCGCTCAATTCAGTTCAAATCGCCGAGTCGATGATTGAACAAAACATCATTTAACGGCCCATTGGCCATAGCGTAATCATTCCGAACAAACCGGACAATGCTCCGGTTTGTTTTTTCTTTGGACTGTTACCTGGAATTCCCGTATAATAAAGTCTATGGATATGTACGGGTAAAATTTAGGAGGAAGTAAATTGAGTAAAATTAAAAATGAAGTAATTAGAGTCATCCCGCTTGGCGGGGTCAGTGAAATCGGTAAGGCCATGTACGTGATTGAAATTGATGAGGACCTGTTCGTAGTGGACAGCGGCCTGATGTTCCCGGAAGATGAAATGCTTGGAATCGATATCGTTATTCCGGACATGACGTTCCTTGAAGAAAACAAAGACCGCGTCAAAGGGATTTTCCTTACGCACGGCCATGAAGATGCAATCGGTTCGATTGCGTATTTAGTGAAAAAAATCCAGGCGCCTGTTTATGGATCGAAATTGACGATTGCGCTTGCCAAAGAGCATATCAAAGAACAGGGATCTTTAAAGCATGTGAAATTCTTTGAAGTGACAAACAAAAGCCGCATGAATTTCGATAAAACGCACGTAACATTTTTCCATACAACACATAGTATTCCAGACGCTTTGGGTATCGCCTTCCATACATCCGAAGGTGCGATTGTCCATACAGGCGAATTTAAATTCGACCAATCCGTAAGAGGCAGCTACCGTCCGGATATTTCGAAAATGGCGAAGTTGGGCGACGACGGCGTATTGTTCCTATTGTCCGATTCAACTGAAGCGGAACGCCCTGGTTATACAACTTCTGAAACAGTCGTTTACGATCATTTATATACTGCGTTTCTTGGAGCGGAAGGCCGGATTTTGGTTTCGTTGTATTCATCCAACTTTATCCGCATCCAGCAAGTTTTCGACCTTGCCCAAAAAACAGGCAAAAAAGTTGCGGTTGCAGGGAAAAGCCTGGAAAACAGCTACGAAGTCGGATTGCGCCTCGGCTATTTGACAGTCGCTGAAGATACAGTCATCTCTCTGAAAGATCTTGAGCAATACCGTGACGAAGAAGTGGTCATCATTGTAACAGGCAACCAGGGAGAGCCGCTTGAAGCGTTGGACAAAATGGTCCGCAAGCAGCATAAAGACGTTAAGATCAAAGACACGGATACCGTATTGATCACGTTCACTCCGTCACCGGGCATGGAAGTTCCAATGTTCCAGACGATGAACAAATTGGCGAAAGCCGGAGCGAAAGTGTTGACTTCCGATAAAAAAGTCCACGTTTCCGGGCACGGCAGCCAAGAAGATTTGAAAATGATGCTGAACATGATGAAACCGAAATATTTCATTCCGATCCAAGGTGAATACAAAATGCTGATTGCCCATTCGAAATTGGCGCAGCAAGTAGGCATTCAGAAGTCTGATATCTTTATCGCTGACAAAGGCGATATCGTTGAATACAAAGCGGGCAAAGTGCGCATGAGCGGCCGTGTCACTGCAGGCAATGTCTTGATTGACGGCATCGGCATCGGTGACGTGGGGAACATTGTCTTGCGCGACCGCAAGCTTTTGTCCCAAGACGGAATATTCATCGTCGTTGTGACCTTGAACCGCAAAGAGAAGAAAATTGCATCTGGCCCGGAAATGATCTCGCGTGGATTCGTCTACGTGCGTGAGTCTGAGCAGCTGATGGAAGAGTCCACTCAATTGGTCCGCAAAGTAGTAGACAAATATGTCGTTAAAGATGCTTTTGAATGGAATAACATCAAACAGGAAATTCGCGACACATTGAATTCTTATTTATTCCAGCAAACGAAACGCCGTCCGATGATCATTCCGATTATTATGGAGTACTAAGAGAGAGACAGGTGAAAGGATTTCCGGACCGATCTAATCGGAGGAAATCCTTTTTCAATTTTGAGGAAATGAGGGATCGTGATGCCACGGGCTCAGGTGAAAAGAAAAACAAAAACACCCGCTAAGAAAAAGCCGGTTTCGAAAAAGAAACAGCCAATGGCGATGATCTGGTATGAAGTCATCGGGCTATTGATGATCGGCATTGCCGTGTTGATGGCGTTCCAGCTCGGCATCATAGGCAAGATGCTGTTGAACACTGCTGAATTATTAACTGGGTATTTGGCTATTTTTGTGCCAATCGTGCTGGTGGCAATTGCCATCCACGTTATGGTGAAGCGCAGTTGGCCGAAACCGCGGCTGAAACTTTTAGCAAGCGGCTTGTTCGTATTGACCGGAATCCTGCTGATTTGCCATTTGATTTGGGCATCCGGTTCGATTTTGCCGATCACAACGAGCAATGTATTGTCCGAAACGATCAAATCGACGCAACTCACAGGTTCTGTTTGGCAAACCTATACTGCAAGCGGCGGCGGAATAATGGGCGCGTTATTGTATGCCATGTTCCATGTGTTATTCGACACAGCCGGCACGTGGATCATAGCGTTGATCTTACTATCGATCGGCGCAATCATCCTGACGGGCAAAACCGCAGCTCCATACCTGGCAGAAAAAGTGCCAAGCATGCGGCCGGTTCTCGATGGGGTCATGAACCGATTCAAGCAAGGCAAACCGAAGCGCATATCCTCGCCGCGACGCAAAGCACAGCTGGAACAGCCGTTCGAAGCCGATGAAGTGCTGGCTTATGATGAAATCGATGAAATTCCTGAAGTGAAAAGCTTTGATATGCAAACAGAAGAGCCCATCATTTCAGCGTTTACAGAAAATGTAAAACCAAGAAAACCTGAAACGCCTCCAGCAGTACAAGACGAAGCAGAGGCGACGCCAGAACTTGGCGATGTGAACTTGATGACGACTGCAGAAGAATTGGAAAACGAAGAATACCAGCTGCCGCCGATCGATTTATTGAATTTGCCGCCGCAAAGCGACCAAAGCGGCGAATACGCTGGCATCCAAAAAAATGCCAAAAAGCTCGAGAAAACGTTCCAAAGTTTCGGCGTCCGCGCAAAAGTGACGCAAGTCCATTTGGGCCCTGCCGTTACAAAATACGAAGTGCTTCCGGATACGGGCGTGAAAGTCAGCAAGATTGTCTCTTTGCACGATGATTTGGCACTGGCGCTGGCTGCACGGGATATCCGGATCGAGGCGCCAATTCCAGGGAAATCCGCCATCGGCATCGAGGTGCCGAACTCCGAAGTGGCGATCGTGTCGCTTCGCGAGGTACTGGAGTCGGAAGAAAACAATAAGCCTGATGCCAAGTTATTGTTTGGTTTAGGACGTGATGTCACCGGCCAAGCCGTGATGACCGAATTGAACAAAATGCCGCATTTGCTCGTTGCCGGTTCGACGGGAAGCGGGAAGTCGGTGTGCATCAACGGCATCATCACGAGCATCATCATGCGTGCGAAGCCGCATGAAGTGAAGATGATGATGATCGACCCGAAAATGGTCGAATTGAATGTCTATAACGGCATTCCACACTTGCTGGCACCTGTTGTCACCGATCCGCGGAAAGCGGCCCAGGCATTGAAGAAAATCGTT
Source organism: Planococcus sp. APC 3906 (assembly GCF_030407685.1). Classification (NCBI taxonomy): domain Bacteria; kingdom Bacillati; phylum Bacillota; class Bacilli; order Caryophanales; family Caryophanaceae; genus Planococcus; species Planococcus sp. APC 3906. The sequence goes on from NZ_JASDCW010000004.1 coordinate 101,612, forward strand.
TCCGAGATGGAGCGGCGCTATGAGCTGTTTTCCCATACCGGAACGCGCAATATTGAAGGCTATAATGAATACGTCCGCATTTTCAATGAAGAAAATGAAGACAAACATCCGAAATTGCCATTCATCGTCGTCATCGTTGATGAGCTTGCTGATTTGATGATGGTCGCTTCGAACGAAGTGGAAGATGCCATCACGCGTTTGGCACAGATGGCCCGCGCCGCGGGAATCCATTTGATCATCGCGACGCAGCGTCCGAGTGTCAATGTCATCACAGGTGTCATCAAAGCGAATATCCCTTCCCGGATCGCATTTGCGGTATCGTCCGCAATCGATTCGCGGACCATTTTGGATATGGGCGGCGCTGAGAAATTGCTGGGCCGCGGCGATATGCTGTTCCTCGGTGCCGGCCAATCCAAACCGGTCCGGGTGCAAGGGGCGTTCCTGTCAGATTCCGAAGTTGAGAAAATCGTCGATTTCGCCATCGAACAGCAAAAAGCGCAGTATCAGGAAGATATGATACCGACCGAAGTCGATGAATCAGCGATTGACGAAGAAACAGATGAAATATACGACGAAGCCGTGCAATTGGTTTCCGAAATGCAGACAGCATCGGTATCGATGCTGCAAAGAAGGTTCCGCGTCGGCTATTCACGAGCGGCCCGCATCATAGACCAAATGGAGCAGCGCGGCGTTGTCGGCCCTTACGAAGGCAGCAAACCAAGGACTGTATTAGTGCCAAAGCAGGAAGATTATTAAATCTTCCTGCTTTTTTTTGTGACAAAATGATTAGAGTTTTTGAAATCTTTGAAATGAAAATCGCAAAATTCGACAAAAGACTATTTATTTCATTTTAAATTAATGTTATAGTAATTTTGATTAGTAGGAATGTTTTACATCAGATGTCTGATCTCTGTCATTGGTGGTGAATCGTATGACAATAAAATCGGATCATCGCGCTTTGTATCTTCAAGTTATTGACCGAATGAAGCAGGATATTGCTGCCGGATTGTACAAAGAGAAAGAGAAGCTGCCATCCGAATTTGAACTGGCCAAGACACTTGGAGTCAGCCGCGCCACTCTTAGAGAAGCGCTGCGGCTGCTGGAAGAAGACAATATCATCGTTAGGCGCCATGGAGTTGGCACTTTCGTCAATGCGAAACCGGTTTTTTCATCGGGCATCGAACAATTGACGAGTGTTTCCGACATGATCCGCCAAGCAGGCATGGAGCCTGGTGCTATTTACTTAAGTACCCACGAGGCTCCTTGTTCTGAAGAGGATATAAAACGCTTTCATTGCGAAGACGATGACTCAATTATTACTATTGAACGCGTCCGAACGGCAAACGGGGAACCCGTCGTTTATTGTATCGACAAAGTTCCTTCACGGTATTTGCCTGGAGATTTTCTCGGACGCACAGAAAGTTCCATCTTCTCAGCAATTGAGGAGTCCGGTGACATCCATATTGCGTATGCCGTCACGTTCATCGATCCAATCGGCTATCATGACCAGGCTTCACCGATATTGGAATGCGACCCGGAAACAGCATTACTCGAGTTAAAACAGTTCCACTATGATGAGGACGATCGTGTGGTGCTTTATTCAAAGAACTACTTCAGAGCTGATAAATTCAGTTTCCATGTAGTTCGCAAACGTGTGTAAAACGGCAAATTCCTGCTATTATCAAAAATTACCTTGGGGGTTATCACATTGATTAAACGTAAATTTGCTCTAGGCCTTTCAGTTATGCTTGCAGCGAGCACAATGCTTGCGGCATGCGGCAGCGAAGAAGAAACATCTGGCGGTTCTGGCGGCGGAGAAGGCGCTGAAGAAACAAGCGACTTTTCTGTTGCTATGGTAACTGATGTCGGGGGCGTAGATGATAAATCATTTAACCAATCGGCTTGGGAAGGTTTGCAGAAGTTCGGTGAAGAAAACGGCCTTAAAAAGGGCGATGGCGGCATCGACTACCTTCAGTCAGGGTCTGACGCTGATTACAACACCAACTTGAACAACTTGATCCGCCGCGACTTTGATGTCGTTTTCGGAATTGGTTTCTTGATGGAAGGCGCGGTTAAAGAAATTGCTGCTCAGCAGCCTGATGCTCAAATCGGTATCATCGATGCGGTTGTTGATGCTCCAAACGTTGCCAGCGTCTTGTTCAAAGAGCAAGAAGGCGCATACCTTGCAGGTGTTGCTGCTGCTTTGATGACGGAAACGAAAAAAATCGGTTTTGTCGGCGGCATGGACATTCCTGTAATCGAACGCTTTGAAGCTGGATTCAAAGAAGGCGTTAAAGCTGTAGACGAATCAATCGTTGTTGATGCTCAGTACACAGGTGCTTTTGATAAAGCGGAATTGGGTAAATCCACTGCTGCTCTTATGTATGATTCTGGTGCGGATATCGTATTCCACGCAGCTGGCGGAACAGGAAACGGTGTATTCACTGAAGCCAAGGAACGCAAAGAAGCTAACCCGGATGAAAATGTATGGGTTATCGGCGTAGATGCTGACCAATACGATGAAGGACAAGTTGGCGATGCGAACGTAACATTGACTTCAGTTCTTAAACGAGTTGACCAAGCAGTTCTTGATATCTCTAACAAAGCTAAAGAAGGAAACTTCCCAGGCGGCGAAACAACTACTTACGGTTTAGCTGACGATGGCGTTGGCCTTGCGGATTCACGCGGCGCGATTCCTGACGATGTAATGGCTAAAATCGATGAGTACAAAGAGAAAATCGCTAGCGGCGAAGTAACAGTACCAGAAACTTTGTCTGAATAAGTTCTTTTGATACGGTCATCATAAAGACCGGTTTAACCGGTCTTTATGATTTTTTTTGCTCAAAAATGGATTGATAGATGAAAGGTTTTTAAATGAAAACTCGCTGAACGCGCATAAATTTTGCTGAGCGCACGTAAAACTTTCTGAACGCGCATAAATTTCGCCAGGCGCGCATAAAATTTTCTGAACGCGCATAAAACTCGCTGAACGCGCATAAATTCTGCAAAACACCTGTAAAGGCACTGCCTCGAGAATTAAGGCATAATCTTTGCGCTGTCCAAAGCGATTAACCTATACAACACGCCAATAGAAACCTTTCATGTGTCAATTTCTATAAGATGCAACGGTAATTCTAAAAAATAAGTCACCAGTTTTCGGGGGAGTGAGAACAATGGAATATGTTATTGAAATGCTTAATATACGAAAAGAATTCGGAACATTTGTCGCCAATGATGATATTACGCTTCAATTGAAAAAGGGCGAAATTCATGCATTATTAGGTGAAAATGGAGCGGGGAAATCGACATTGATGAACGTGCTTTTCGGCTTGTACCAGCCAGAAGGCGGGGAAATTCGTGTGCGCGGCAAAAAGGTTGATATCTCAAACCCGAACATCGCCAATGATCTCGGTATCGGAATGGTCCATCAGCATTTTATGCTCGTTGAGAACTTCACCGTTACGGAAAACATCATTTTGGGCAACGAACCGACGAAATTCGGCGTCACCAATAAAAAAGATGCAGCGAAGCGCGTGCAGGAAGTTTCTGAACAATATGGCCTGAATGTGGATCCGCATGCATTGATCGAAGATATCTCCGTTGGCATGCAGCAGCGAGTGGAAATCCTGAAAACGCTTTATCGCGGAGCGGAAATCCTCATATTCGATGAACCGACCGCGTCGCTGACACCGCAAGAAATCGTCGAATTGATTCAAATCATGAAACGTTTGATTGCTGAAGGAAAATCAATCATTTTGATCACCCATAAATTGAAAGAAATCATGGATGTATCCGATCGTGTAACGGTCATCCGCAAAGGACAAGGCATCGGCACCGTCATCACAGCGGAAACCAATCCGGCTGACCTTGCATCGTTGATGGTCGGACGCCAAGTGGAATTCAAGACAGTTAAAGGGGCAGCTAATCCAACTGAGGATGCGCTTTCGATAAAAGATTTGGTAGTGGAAGATTACCGCGGCGTTGAGAAAGTGAAACGCTTGAATCTGACAGTCCGCAAAGGCGAAATTGTCGGAATTGCGGGAATCGACGGAAACGGACAAAGTGAATTGATCGAAGCGATCACCGGATTGCGCAAAGTTAAAAGCGGCACCATTTCGCTGCACGATAAAGACATTACGGGCTTGAAACCGCGCAAAGTGACGGAAGCCGGTATCGGCCACATTCCGCAGGATCGCCACAAACATGGCTTGGTACTGGATTTCCCGATTGGCCACAATATTTCGCTGCAGACGTATTACAAATCGCCGATTTCCAAAGGCGGCATCATCGACTACAAGAAAATCGATGAGAAAGCATTGCAAATCATCAAGGATTTCGATGTTCGTACGCAAGGGCCGCACACACCAGCGCGCGCTTTATCCGGCGGTAATCAGCAAAAAGCGATTATCGGCCGTGAAGTAGATCGTGATCCTGACTTGCTGATTGCAGCATTGCCGACTCGAGGGCTTGATGTTGGTGCGATTGAATTTATCCACAGCCGCTTGATTGAACAACGTGACAACGGCAAAGCTGTTCTGCTTATTTCATTCGAACTTGATGAGGTCATGAACGTATCGGACCGCATTGCTGTTATCCATGATGGCGAAATCGTGGATGTCGTAGTTCCGGAAGAAACGACGGAACAAGAGCTTGGGCTGCTGATGGCAGGACACTCTGTCAAAGCACAAGGCGATGGCAATAATGATTCAAAGAAAGAAGGTGAGGATCAGCATGTCAATTAGAGCTACGAATCTTCTGGTCCCCGTCATATCTGTTATTTTAGGTTTATTGGTCGGTGCAATCGTTATGCTCGTATCGGGCTATGACCCGATTGTCGGCTACACCGCTTTATGGAACGGTATTTTTGGAGACCTTTATACAATTGGTGAAACGATCCGTCAGATTACACCTTATATTTTGGCAGGTCTTGCAGTCGCATTTGCATTCCGCTCGGGACTGTTCAATATCGGTGTCGAAGGGCAATTGATCGTCGGCTGGTTTGCCGCTGCATATGTAGGGGTAGCTGTTGAATTGCCGAAAATCATCCATTTGCCATTGGCGATTTTGGCTGCAGCTGCAGCTGGAGCTCTATGGGGCTTTGTGCCAGGGCTATTGAAAGCGAAGTTCCATGTACACGAAGTAATCGTCACGATTATGATGAACTATATCGCGCTGCACACGACAAACGCTTTGATCAAGACCGTTTCTGACGGCGGCGACAGAACTGAGTCGATTTTCTTGAGTGCATCGCTGCGCTCGGAATTTTTCCAGAACCTGACAGACTTTTCACGCCTCCATTACGGCATTTTGATTGCGCTGGCGATGGTTGCGGTCATGTGGTTCATTCTAGAGAAAACAACTTTGGGCTTCGAATTGAAAGCGGTCGGTTTCAACCACAACGCTTCCGAATACGCAGGCATGAACGTCAATAAAAACGTCATCCTCGCAATGGTCATTTCCGGTGCGTTTGCCGGTCTTGCTGGTTCGATGGAAGCACTTGGAACGTTCGAATATGTTTCTTCCAAAGGCGGCTTCACCGGCATCGGGTTTGACGGCATCGCCGTTGCCTTGCTGGGCATGAACACACCGCTTGGCGTCATCTTCGGCGCGACATTATTCGGTTCATTGAAATACGGAGCTTTGAACATGCCGAATGCTGCCGGAATTCCATTGGAAATCGTGGAAATTGTCATCGCGGTTATTATTTTCTTCGTAGCATCAGGTTATATCATCCGCCTATTCCTGCTGCGCGCGGCTAAAAAGAAGGAGGCGAAGTAATATGAGTTTCTTGGAAGTTTTGTATTTCATCGTTCCTTCAGCCATATTTTACGCGGCACCATTAATTTTGACAGCTATCGGCGGCGTATTCTCCGAACGTTCAGGTGTTGTAAATATCGGTCTTGAAGGTTTGATGGTCATCGGTGCTTTCGTCGGAATTTTGTTCAACTTGCTGTTTGCTGATCAGTTCGGCAACGCAACTCCTTGGCTGGCGCTTATTGCAGCGATGGTCGCTGCCTTATTGCTGTCGCTCGTCCACGCAGTGGCGTCGATCTCATTCCGTGCGGACCAAGTCGTTTCAGGGGTGGCGATAAACTTGCTTGCCATTGCCTTATCCCTTTACTTAGTTAAGAAAATCTTCGATAAAGGGCAAACGGACTTCATCACGGAACGCTTCCCGCGTTACGATGTACCGTTCCTTTCCGATATTCCGGTTCTCGGGCCGATGTTGTTTTCAAAAATGTACAACACGTCGATCCTTGCGCTCGTGGTTGCTATCGTGGCTTGGTTCGTCATTTATAAGACGCCATTCGGCTTGCGCTTACGCTCTGTAGGTGAACATCCAATGGCTGCTGATACAATGGGCATCAACGTTGCTAGAATGCGTTATATCGCTGTAATGATTTCCGGAGCACTTGCAGGCATCGGCGGTGCAATTTATGCACAGACAATTTCCGGCGACTTCGGACATGCAACGATCAATGGGCAGGGCTTTATGGCTTTGGCGGCAATGATTTTCGGGAAATGGCATCCGCTGGGCGCCATGGGAGCGGCATTATTCTTCGGCCTCGCGCAATCGCTGAGTATCGTCGGACCGTCCATCCCGTACATCAAAGACATTCCAAGCGTGTTCTTGCTGATCCTTCCATACGTATTGACGATTCTTGCGTTGGCTGGCTTTATCGGCCGCGCGAATGCACCAAAAGCAAACGGTGTGCCTTACATCAAAGGCCAACGCTAAGCTGAATAAAATTTTCTCTATCGAAGGCATGCCCGGTTCACTGGGCATGCCTTTTTCATTTTTGTGGAAAAGCGCTACAGTCTCTAGAGCTTTTCTTTAGGTACGAGGTTCGGTATAGTTAAACTATGATGAGAGAGAGGGGAAATACATATGTTTGAAACAGTCAATATCGCTAAAGGCGTCAAGGTCCACGTACATGAAACGACGCAATTCAAAACCATAAATTTCTCGCTGAAGTTCAAAGATAAACTGACAAAGGAAAAAGCTTCTGCGAGGACGATTTTGGCGAATGTGCTCCAGCACAGCAACGAAGTCTATCCATCGCATACAGCATTGCGCATGGTGCTTGATGATTTATACGGCACTTCGCTATACATAGATTCTTCGAAACGGGGCAACGAACATATCGTCACCTTGAATGTCGAGACCGTCAACGATGAATATTTGTCGGAAGAAGGCGTACTCGAAAAAGTGATGAACTTGATGTACATCGTTTTATTCAAACCGAACTTCGAGCACGGCTTGTTCAAGGAATCAATTTTCAAACGTGAGCAGGAAGCGATTAAACACCGCATCGAATCGATTTTCGATGACAAGACCCGTTATGCACAGCAGCGCCTGATGGAATTGGCTTTGCCTGATCATCCGGCGTCGATCCAGCCGAACGGCACGATTGAAGAAGTCGCTAACGTGACGAGCGAGAAGCTCGTCGAAGAATACGAGGAAATGATCAAGAACAATGAAGTTGAGATTTATGCGGTTGGCGACATCAAAGCCGATGTGATTGCCGGGCATTTCAAGGAATTCTTCCATTTTGGAGACCGTGAGCAAGCGATCAAAGCTCCTTCTACCGAATTGACAAAACCAGAGCAGAAGCGTGTCGTCGAATTCGAAGACATGAAGCAAGGCAAGCTGCATATGGCTTTTTACTCGCCAATCACGTTCCGCGATGAGAAATTCCCAGTCATGCAATTGCTGAACGGCGTCTTCGGGGGCTATGCGCATTCAAAACTATTCGTCAATATCCGTGAAAAAGAAAGCATGGCGTATTACGTGTCGAGTTCGTATGCTTCCCAATTCGGCTTGATGTTCGTGTTGGCGGGTATAGACGCGAAGCTCGAAGAAAAAGCGGTCAAGCTTGTACTTGAACAATTAGAAGAAGTGAAAAAAGGCAATATCACGGATGTGGAACTCGGCCAGACAAAAGCATTGCTGACCAACCAATTGCGGGAAGCGCTTGATAATGCGCGCGGGCAAATCGACATTTACGATCAATACATGGAACTGACGGAAGCTTTCGAACCTGATTACCTGATCAGCAGATGGAACTCCATTACAAAAGAAGATATCGCAGCGGCTGCTAATGAGCTGTCTCTCGAAATGACATATTTCCTATCAGGCAAGGAGGATGATTCTGTTGAATAAAGTCGAATTCAAACAATTAGACGAAACCTTATACCATGAAAAATTAGACAACGGGCTTGAAGTCTATATTCTGCCGAAAAAAGGGTTTTCCAAAACCTTTGCAACTTTTACAACAAAATACGGTTCAATCGACAATAATTTTGTGCCATTTGGAGAAAAAGAAGCGATAAAGGTTCCTGATGGCATCGCCCATTTCCTGGAGCATAAAATGTTCGAGAAAGAGGATGGCGACGTCTTCCAGCAGTTCAGCAAGCAAGGCGCTTCTGCGAATGCTTTCACTTCATTTACACGGACCGCTTATCTGTTTTCAGCAACGGACAAGATTGATGAAAACGTGGAAACACTGCTTGATTTTGTGCAGAGCCCTTATTTCACGGAAAGCACAGTTGAGAAGGAAAAAGGCATCATTGCACAGGAAATTACGATGTATGACGATCAGCCCGATTGGCGGCTGTATTTCGGCGTCATAGAAAACATGTACAAGAACCACCCGGTGAAAATCGATATCGCCGGCACGGTCGAATCGATCCAGGACATCACAGCTGAGCATCTGTACACATGCTATAACACGTTCTACCATCCATCGAACATGGTGCTGTTCATAGTAGGAGCGGTCGAACCGGAAAGCATGATCAGCTTCATTAAAGAGAATCAAGATGGCAAAACGTTTGAAGAGCCGCAGGACATCAAACGGGTTTATCCAGAAGAGCCAGCAGAAGTTGCGATCAAGGAACGGACGCTGGAGATGAGTGTGCAAAAACCGAAAGTGTTCATCGGCGTTAAACCAGAGCTTTTGAATCTGTCCGGAGAAGACATGATGAAACATGAATTGTCAGCCCAATTGGCTTATGAATTGCTGTTTGGCCGCACTTCCGATTTTTATCATAATGCTTACGAAAACGGTTGGATCGACGAATCTTATTCGTTCGATTATTCACTTGAAAACGGCTTCGGCTATGCATTGATTGGTTCAGATACGTCTGTTCCCGAGAAATTGATACAGGAAATCAACGACACACTGGACCGGGCAATCGAGAAATGGCCATTTGGCCAAGCGGATTTGGACCGGGTGCGCCGCAAGAAAATCGGCTTTTTCCTAAGAGCGTTGAATTCACCGGAATACATCGCCAATCAGTTCACCCGCTATGCATTCAACAACATGAACTTGTTTGACGTTGTGCCAGCACTGGAAAAAATCGAAGTTCCTGATTTGCAGGAAGCTTTTGCGTCGGTCAGCCAGGAAAGCCAGCGTTCATCGTTCACAATCATGCCGCCTAAAAAGGACGAACAGTGAAACGGTTTGCGGTCATTATGGGCGCTTCAGGCGAGATAGGGGAGTCTATTGCAGAAGAGCTGGCGCAGGATGGCTGGTCGCTGTATCTCCACTATAATTCGACACCTGTCAGCCGATTGGCGGAGCGGCTTGAGAAAAAATTCGCGTTTCAGGAGTTTATTCCGGTGCAGGCCGATTTTGCGGATGCCAATGGCGGTGATGTGTTGGCATCGAATATTTTCGATGCATCGTGCATTATCGTAGCCAGCGGCCATGCCTTGATGAAAATGCTGCTGGATACAGATGAGCAGGAAATGGATGAGCTGTGGCGGGTGCATGTGAAAAACCCTGTCACTGCCATCAAATTGATTTCCCCCTATTTTCACCGCCACCCTAAAAATTATGTCGTGTTCGTCTCTTCGGTTTGGGGCCAGACCGGGGCAGCGATGGAGACGATGTATTCGTCAGTAAAAGGCGCACAATTGTCTTTTGTCAAAGCTTACGCGAAAGAAATGGCACCGACTGGCACTCGCGTCAATGCAGTGGCACCAGGATTTATTCAGACGAAAATGAACAAAGAATTCTTGGAAGAGGAATTGGCGGCAATCGAGGAGGACATTCCCCTCGGGCTTGGCAATCCGCAGGATGTCGCTGATGCTGTGGCCTTTTTGGTTGGCGGCAAAGCCGACTATATAACAGGGCAGACGCTGAATGTAAATGGCGGATGGCATATGTAGAAAAAGAAGGAAAGGTTTTCCTTCTTTTTTTATTACCTCTTTTCTTGAGACCGTAAATCCGCTATCATAAGAGGTAGGAACTTTTAAGGGCAAACACTGTATTGAAAGGTCGGATGATGTGTGAAAGAATGGTATTTTGAATACGAAATTCAAGTCAATCGTCCGGGTCTGTTAGGAGATATAGCTTCACTTCTAGGTATGTTGAGGGTAAATATTGTCACCATCAATGGCGTCGACCAAGGCCGCCGCGGAATGCTTCTGCGGGCGGAGCACGATGTCCAATTGGAGCGGTTCGAGCAGATTGTTTCCACTATTGAAACAATTTCGGTCAAAAAATACCGGGAACCGAAGCTTCGTGATATTCTGGCCGTACGCCACGGACGATATATCCAGCGCGATGCGGATGACCGGAAAACGTTCCGTTTTGTCCGTGATGAACTGGGGCTGCTTGTTGACTTCATGGCTGAGATTTTCAAGCAGGAAGGCCATAAACTGGTCGGCCTCCGCGGCATGCCGCGGGTCGGCAAGACGGAATCCATTGTCGCTGCCAGCGTCAGCGCCAACAAAAAATGGATTTTCCTGTCGTCGACCATGATCAAGCAGACAGTACGCAACCAATTGATGGGCGATGAACATAACGCAAACAACATCTTCATATTGGATGGCATCGTCACCCGCCGTTCAGGAGATGAGCGCCATATGCAATTGGTGAGGGAAATGATGCGGATGCCGACGATAAAAGTAGTCGAACACCCCGATATGTTTGTCCAGCAATCTGAATACAACATAGAAGATTTCGATTATATAATCGAATTGCGCCATCATCCAGACGAGAAGATTACGTATGAAGTACTAGAAAAAAACAACTTCATGGACGACCGGAACCAAGCGGATCTGTTCGACGGTTTCAACTTTTAAGTAGGCAGGTGAGTATATTGAGTGAATTAGGCAATCGTTTAAAAGAAGCGAGAATCGCTAAAGGTTATAGTTTGGAAGATTTGCAGGACGTAACAAAAATCCAGAAACGCTATTTAGCAGGCATTGAAGAAGGCAACCATAGCATGATGCCCGGGCCCTTTTATGCCCGTGCGTTCATCAAGCAATATGCGGAAGCAGTCGGCCTCGATGCCAATGATTTGCTGGAGCAGCATAAAGGGGAAATTCCAGCCCCGGCAAAAGAAGAAGTAAGAACAACAATGGTGCCGCCGACTCCATCGCGCCGCCAGACATTCGCGAAAAACTCTTCGCGCAGCAGCGGTATGGGTGAGATGATGCCAAAAGTTATTGTGGCCTTATTTATAGTAGTTATTATTGGCGTGGCTTGGGTATTCTACCAATCTCTCGGCACCAACGACACTGCAGAAGAGGTTCCTGAAGAAACAGGGGTTCCTTACGAAGAGCCTGCGGATAAAGATGCCGCACCGGCAGAAGAAGAAAAAGCTGCAGAGGAAGAACCCGCTGAAGAAGCTCCAGCGGAACCTGCAGAACCGAAAGCGAGCATAAAAGTTGAGGGAACAGAAGGCGAAACGACAACATACGCATTCAGCGGCCCTGATAAAAGGGAAATGATCGTTAAGGCGAATGGGGCATCATGGGTAGCCGCGACTGATCAAGATCAGAAGGCGATATTCCCTGCTGTTACCATGCAGCCGGATGATTCTGAGACGGTTGATGTTACCAATTTGAAGCAAATCCGCCTTCGTCTTGGAGCTGCACCGAATATGTCGATCTCCATCAACGGCCAACCGGTGAAAATTTCTGAAAAACCAATTACACAAAACATTGTTATTCAATTCTCAGCCGCGGAATAGCCATCTTTTGATGGCTTTTTTTCTTGAAAAACGAAAGGAGAATCATTTATGAACATTCCAAACCGCATCACCATTTCCCGGATCCTCCTGATTCCCGTATTCATGGTCCTTATGCTTGTCGATTTCAACTGGGGGGAAATAACTTTGTTCGGCGCTACAATGCCAGTGAGCCACTTTACCGGAGCGCTTGTATTCATCTTCGCATCATTGACGGATTGGGTGGACGGCTATTATGCCCGGAAGTACAATCTCGTTACGACATTCGGTAAATTTCTGGATCCGTTAGCGGATAAGTTGCTGGTTTCGGCAGCTTTGATCATCTTAGTGGAGCTTGGATTTGCTGCTTCATGGATCGTCATCATCATCATCAGCCGAGAATTCGCAGTTACTGGCTTGCGCCTCGTTCTTGCGGGCGAAGGGGAAGTCGTTGCAGCCGGGGGCTTAGGGAAAATCAAAACCACTGCCCAAATCTTGGCGATTTCTTCGCTTCTGCTTTATAATACGATTTTTACATTAGTGAATATTCCGTTTGGCGACATCATGCTATACATCGCATTGATCTTTACGGTGTGGTCCGGCTGGGATTATTTCTATGCCAACCGCAAAGCACTGATGGTTTCCAAATAAATTCAGCAAGATGGAATGACAGCGAAAGGGAGTGCATTACATGAACGCAGAAATCATTGCGGTAGGCAGCGAATTATTGCTTGGGCAAATTACCAATTCCAATGCCCGTTTTATTTCAAGCAACCTTGCGGAACTCGGGATCAATGTTTATTACCACACAGTGGTCGGCGATAATCCCGACCGGCTTAAAAGCGTCATTGAAATTGCCGAACAACGAGCCGATCTGATTATTTTCACAGGCGGGCTTGGACCGACGAAAGACGATTTGACGAAAAGCACAATTGCGGAACATCTGAATACAAGTTTGGAAATGGACCAGGTCGCGCTGGATTCCATTGTCGCTTATTTCGAACGCGCTGGACGCACGATGACTTATAACAATAACAAACAGGCATTGGTGCTGAAAGACAGCGAAGTGCTGGAAAATCACCATGGCATGGCACCCGGTATGCTTTACAAATCAGGCGAACATGTCTATATCCTGCTTCCTGGCCCGCCGAAAGAAATGGAGCCGATGTTCCAATTCGAGGCGAAGCCGAAACTGGCCCGCATGCTGAACAAAGAAGATGTCATTTTATCGCATGTCCTGCGCTTTTATGGCATCGGAGAAGCGGAACTCGAAGACCGGATACAGGATTTGCTTGAAAAGCAAACCAATCCAACCATCGCACCGCTTGCTTCGGATTCTGAAGTGACTTTGCGCATTACAGCGAAGACCGGAACAGAAGAACAGGCATGGGAATTGATCAACGGGGCTAAGAAAGAAATTCTGGAGATTGTCGGAGATTACCTTTATGGCTACGACGATGACTCGCTAGCTTCGAAGACGGTTGAGCTGTTGAGAGAACAGCATAAGACCATCTCGGCTGCAGAAAGCTTAACGGCCGGCTTGTTCCAAGCGGAGCTCGCGGCCATTCCAGGCGTCAGCAAAGCATTGAAAGGCGGAGTCATCGCTTATAATGAAGAAATGAAAATCAAGCAGCTCGGAATATCCGCTGATTTGCTTGCGCAATACGGTGTAGTCAGCGAAGAAACAGCAATCGCCATGGCGGAGGCCGTACGCTCGAAATTCGGAACAGACATCAGTGTCTCGTTAACGGGTGCTGCAGGTCCGGATGCGCACGGTGAGCAGCCGGCAGGGACAGTTTGGATCGGCATAGCTGATGAAAACGGAGCAAAGGCTTATCGCCTCCAGCTTTCTGGCATGCGCAATTCAAACAGGCTCAGAGCCGTCAAATTGGCTTTGTACTATGTTATACGAACACTGGCCGCAGGAGACGCACGCAAAATTTAATTTTGCGTGCGTTTTTCCTTTCAAACGCATTTTTTGGCCTCTATAGCTAAATCAAAAATCATATTTAAAACACGAACACGAATAAACGTTCGCATTTCTCTTGTGTATTTCTCAATAACCTAGTATACTAGAAACAGGTAGAAAAATTGGTTTTATTAAGAGGAGGACTTTTTTTGAGCGATCGTAAAGCAGCATTGGATATGGCGTTAAAAGGAATAGAAAAGCAATTCGGTAAAGGTTCGGTCATGAAATTAGGCGAGAAAAGCGACCGCAATGTATCATCGGTTTCAAGTGGATCATTGGCGATTGATACTGCGCTGGGAATAGGCGGATACCCGCGCGGGCGGGTCATCGAAATTTACGGACCTGAAAGTTCAGGTAAAACGACCGTTTCGCTTCATGCAATCGCGGAAGCGCAAGCGGCAGGCGGCACAGCGGCATTTATCGATGCCGAGCATGCGCTTGATCCGGTTTACGCAAAAAATCTTGGTGTTAATATCGATGAGCTATTGCTGTCACAGCCTGATACAGGTGAGCAAGCGCTTGAAATTACGGAAGCATTAGTGCGAAGCGGTGCAGTTGACATCGTAGTCATTGACTCCGTAGCGGCACTTGTGCCAAAAGCTGAGATCGAAGGCGAAATGGGCGACTCGCATATGGGCTTGCAGGCTCGCTTAATGTCCCAAGCTTTGCGTAAATTATCCGGTATTATCAACAAGTCGAATACGATTGTTATTTTCATCAACCAGATCCGTGAGAAAATCGGTGTGATGTTCGGTAACCCGGAAACAACTCCAGGCGGCCGTGCTTTGAAATTCTATTCTTCAGTACGCATGGAAATCAGACGCGCTGAAGCATTGAAATCAGGCAATGACATCATCGGTAACAGAACAAAGATCAAAGTTGTCAAAAACAAAGTTGCTCCACCGTTCCGTACAGCGGAAGTGGACATCATGTACGGCAAAGGGATTTCACGCGAAGGTGAAATCGTCGATATCGGTTCTGATCTGGAAATCATCCAGAAGAGTGGTTCATGGTATTCGTACAAAGAAGAACGCATCGGGCAAGGCCGTGAAAACGCTAAGCAGTTCTTAATGGCGAATCCTGAAATCCGCAACGAAATCTCCAACAAAGTCCGTGAATCTTTGGGCATGGCTGCAGCAACGTATACGATTGCCGCAAATGCTGATGAGCCGGAAGAGTTCAATCTTTTGATTGACGAAGAATAAGCAGGGAAGCTATGCTTCTTGAAGACGGCCGCCGAGCATTCGCTTGGCGGCTTTTCTGTGGCTTTTTAAATTGCTTACCTCTAAAGTGGCGGCAAAAAGCGCCGTCCCAGTCAAGGCCTCCAGCGCTTGTCGGAACTAGATGGGCACCTGCGCTTTTCGTGGTGTCCAGTCTCCGGCGCCCAGTTCCTCGAGACGCTTCGGCCTTGCCAATGACGGCAAAAAGCGCCGTCCCCGGCAAAGCCTCCAGCGCTTGTCGGAACCAAACGGGCGCCTGCGCTTTTCTGGGAGTTTCCATGGGTTGACACTTCTTAGTACCAACTATACAATTAAGTTGTATCTACGCATCTAACTAGTGCGGTGACGCATTTTTACAACGATTGATGCAAGTAAATGTTTTACTTTAATTCATTTTTTGAAACTGTAGAAAAAGAATAGCAAGAGGAGGTGTTCGAATGGGAATTTCTGAGATCATCTTCGCTTTGCTTGGTATCATCGTCGGTGTAGTTGTTGGCTATTTTGTTCTTAAAAAACAAAACGATTCCGATATAGCAGGCGCTAAAAACTCTGCGGAGCAAATTGTTGAAGATGCGAAGAGAGAAGCAGAAGCGCTGAAAAAAGAAGCTTTATTGGAAGCGAAAGACGAGAATCATAAATTGCGTACTGAAACAGAATCTGAAATTCGGGAACGCCGATTGGAACTTCAAAGACAAGAAAATCGGTTGTTGCAGAGAGAAGAAAATTTGGATCGCAAGGATGATGCATTAAACAAAAGAGAAGCGAGCCTTGAACGCAAGGATGAAACTCTCGCAGAAAAACAACAGCATATTGTACAGATGGAGAGCAAAGCAGAGGATTTAGTCCAGAAGCAGCAGTCCGAGATGGAACGCATTTCTTCATTGACACGCGAAGAAGCGAAATCGATCATCCTGCAGCAAGTTGAAAATGAACTTTCAACAGATATTGCGGTCATGGTGAAAGAAACCGAAGCGCGTGCCAAAGAAGAATCGGACAAGAAAGCGAAGAATATCCTATCGTTGGCAATGCAGCGTTTTGCTGCTGACCATGTCGCAGAAACGACTGTTTCTGTGGTGAACTTGCCAAATGATGAGATGAAAGGCCGGATCATCGGGCGCGAAGGACGAAACATCCGAACGCTTGAAACGCTGACAGGCATCGATTTGATCATCGATGATACACCAGAAGCGGTTATCCTTTCCGGCTTCGATCCGATCAGACGTGAAACAGCCCGGTTGGCTCTTGAAAAATTGGTATCCGACGGCCGTATCCACCCTGCACGCATCGAAGAAATGGTTGAGAAATCACGCCGCGAAGTGGACGAGCAGATCCGTGAAATCGGTGAACAAACGACATTTGATGTCGGCGTCCATAATTTGCACCCTGATTTGATCAAAATTCTTGGCCGCTTGCGCTACCGCACAAGTTATGGCCAAAACGTCCTGAAGCACTCGGTTGAAGTTGCTTTCCTTTCCGGCTTGATGGCCGCGGAGCTTGGCGAAGACGTCACACTAGCAAGACGTGCCGGCCTTCTTCATGATATCGGTAAAGCCATTGACCACGAAGTTGAAGGAAGCCACGTCGAAATCGGTGTGGAGCTTGGAACGAAGTACAAAGAGCATCCAGTTGTCATCAACTCAATTGCTTCCCACCACGGGGACACGGAAGCGACGTCGATCATTTCCGTTATCGTCGCTGCAGCAGATGCTTTGTCTGCCGCACGTCCGGGTGCACGCAGTGAGACATTGGAAAATTATATCCGCAGACTTGAAAAACTTGAAGAGATTTCCGAATCGTACGAAGGCGTTGAGAAATCATTCGCCATTCAAGCGGGACGCGAAATCCGCATAATGGTCCGCCCGGAACAAATCGACGACATGACAGCCCATAGGCTTGCCCGCGATATCCGTAAACGGATTGAAGAAGAGCTTGACTACCCAGGGCACATTAAAGTGACCGTCATCCGGGAGACACGAGCAGTTGAATACGCAAAATAATAGGATTGGGGCTTCGATGAATGTCTATTCAAAGAAGCCTTTTTCTTATGGGAAAAGGTGATAGTTGTGAAAATTTTATTTATCGGTGATATCGTCGGTTCGATCGGACGGGACGCGCTGGAATCTTATTTGCCTCGTTTGAAACGGAAGTACGCACCGGATGTCGTCATTGCCAACGGTGAAAACGCTGCGGCAGGGCGCGGCATTACAAAGTCGATTTACCAAGACCTGATGTTCATGGGCGTCGATATGGTGACGATGGGGAACCACACATGGGACCAGAAAGAGATTTTTGATTTTATTGATGAAGTCGATTACTTGATCCGCCCGGCGAACTTCTCGCCGGAAGCACCGGGCAGAGGTATGGCGACGGTTACAAAAAATGGCCAGACGCTGTCCGTCATCAACCTCCATGGCCGTGTCTTTTTGCCGCCGCATGACGATCCGTTCCAAAAGGCGGATGAGTTGATCGCTGAAGCGAAAGAGATTTCGCCGCTGGTTTTCGTCGATTTCCATGCCGAAGCGACGAGCGAGAAAATCGCAATGGGCTGGCATCTGGATGGCCGTGCGTCCGTTGTTGTCGGAACGCATACCCATGTCCAAACCGCGGATGCGCGGATTTTGCCGAACGGTACCGCTTATATCTCGGATGTCGGCATGACAGGCCCCTATGATGAAGTGCTCGGAATGACAAAGGAATCGGTGTTGTACCGTTTCCGGACGAACATGCCGACACGCTTTGAAGTGCCGAAGCGCGGACGTTCAGTCGTCAGCGGATTTTTCACGGAAGTGGATGACCAAAGCGGCAAAGCGATTTCATACGAACGCATCTACATCAACGACGATTACCCATTCCAGAACTAAGATTTCGTGTCCATTCTCCGACAATTCGCCATTGTGCCTTGTAGAGCCCCAGTGCTTTTCAGTATAATGAATGAAAGAACAAAGCAGGCGAGAAAGGGTGCTGCAGCGGAGTTTTCGCAAGTCGGAACTCTTGTCGAACGGACGCTTTTACCTGTACAATAAATCTAATAAATAAAGGCTGTTGAACGGTGGTTTAATGGACAGCGTTGCCAGCCAAGAAATGGGTGTCTACGAGAATGGCTTATACAAAAGATGAAATTATCGCAAAAGCACGCGAAGTAGCAGATATGATTGCTGATACAGAAGAAGTTGAATTCTTCAAACGTGCAGAAGCGCAAATAAACGAAAACCAGAAAGTCCGCGAGAAAATCGCGAGCATGAAGAGCTTGCAAAAACAAGCAGTCAATTTCCAGCATTACGGAAAAGAACGTGCGCTTGGATTGATCGAAGGCAAGATCCAGAAAATCGAAGAAGAAATCGATGAAGTGCCGATTGTCCAGGAGTTCAAGCAATCGCAAAGCGACGTCAATGCATTGCTGCAAATGGTCTCGACGGCAATCGCCAACCGCGTGACGAACAACATCATCACTGCGACAGGCGGAGATTTGCTGCGCGGCGAAACCGGATCGAAAGTACGCAACGATTCACCGGGCAGCTGCTCATAACAATTACATTCAATATCGGGCTGCGCTTTGTGCGCCGGACGATTTTGCAATAAGGGAAACTGAAAGAGCTGCGGCTCTTTCAGTTTTTTCTTTTCTGCTGTTGTTTTTGCTATAATGGTGAGACTACGAAAAGTTCTGAAAGAGGTATTAAAAATGGCTCCTACACCAATGATGCAACAATATTTGCAAGTAAAATCCGATTACCAGGACGCGTTCCTGTTTTTTCGCTTAGGCGACTTTTACGAAATGTTTTATGACGATGCATTGAGAGCGTCGCAAATTCTGGAGATTACATTGACGAGCCGCGGCGGCACAGGCGAAGACCGCATTCCGATGTGCGGCGTGCCCCATCACGCGGCGCAGAACTATATTGATCAGCTTATTTCCAAAGGCCATAAAGTGGCGATGTGCGAACAAGTGGAAGATCCGAAAACGACGAAAGGCATGGTCAAGCGCGAAGTTGTGCGCCTCATCACGCCGGGAACCTATACCGAAGGCAAAAGCGTCGATTCAAAATCGAATCTATTTCTCGCAGCAGCTGAACAGACAGGAGAAGGCTTCGCTTTGTCTTACGTCGACGTCAGCACAGGCGAAGCGGCAGCTGTCTACATAGCAGGCACGGAAAAAGCGCTGTTGCAGGAATTGCAGTCGCTGAACATCCGTGAGCTGGTCGTCTCCGAGCAATTGTTTTTATTGCTGAACGAAGAGACCCAGCAGCTCATTTTGTCGATTGAACCGATGGACCATATTTACGAAGCGGATGAACGCCTGACCGCCCAGTGTCCGGATGATTTAAAGCAAAGCATTTTGCGTCTGCTGACGTATATTTCGCGCACCCAGAAACAATCGCTGGACCATATCCAGCCTTTTGTCTTCAATGAAAACAGCCAGCTCTTATCGATCGATTTCCATTCCAAGCGAAATTTGGAATTGCTGCAATCAATCCGCGGCGGGGAAACAAAAGGCACCTTGCTGTGGCTTTTGGATGAAACAGTGACAGCGATGGGCAGCCGCAAGCTGAAACAATGGCTGCATCAGCCGTTGGCAAACCGCAGTGCGATTGAAAAACGCCAGACAATGGTCGAAGCGTTGATCGGCAATTATTTTGCGCGTGTGGAATTGCAGGGGCTTTTGAAAGAAGTGTACGATTTGGAACGGTTGAGCGGGCGGATTGCTTTTGGCAGTGCCAGCGGCCGTGATTTAGCCCAGCTGCGGAGCTCGCTTGAGAAAGTCCCGTCCATTATCGCAGAGCTTGCCAATTCAGGCTACGGCGCACTTGAAGAGTTCAGCGGAAAACTGGACCGCTGTGAAGAAGTGGGCGAATTGCTTGAAGCTATCAGCGTCAATCCACCTTTGTCTGTGAAAGAAGGAGGCGTCATTCGGGACGGTTTCCACGAAAAACTGGATGAATACCGCTACGCCTCGCGAAATGGAAAAGACTGGATCGCGCAGCTCGAACAAGAAGAGCGACGATTAACCGGTATTAAATCATTGAAAATCGGCTATAATCGCATTTTTGGCTATTATATTGAAATATCGAAAGCGAATATGCATTTGGCGGACTTGGATCGCTATGACCGCAAACAGACGCTGGCGAATGCCGAACGCTATATTACCCCTGAATTGAAAGAAAAAGAGACCTTGATATTGACGGCTGAAGAAGAAAGCTTGAACCTGGAGTATGAATTATTCGTCAAGATCCGGGAAGAAGTCAAAGTGTTTATTACCCGCATCCAGGATTTAGCTTCGACACTCAGCGAACTGGACGTCTTTATGAGCTTCGCCAACGTCGCGGAAAATTATCGCTTTGTGAAGCCTGAATTCAATGACACGCGGGAAATTTCGATTATCGAAGGCCGACATCCGGTCGTTGAAAAAATGCTGAACAAGCAGCATTATGTGCCGAATGATTGTGTGTTGACCAATAGCCAGAATATGCTGTTGATCACAGGGCCGAATATGTCCGGTAAAAGTACATATATGCGCCAAGTTGCCTTGACGATCGTGTTGGCGCAGATCGGCAGCTATGTGCCTGCCGAATCGGCGAACTTGCCGATTGTCGACCAGATTTTCACGCGCATCGGAGCGGCAGACGATTTGGTTTCCGGCCAAAGTACATTCATGGTCGAAATGCTTGAATCGCAATACGCCATTACCCATGCGACCAGCCGAAGCCTGTTGTTATTCGATGAAATCGGCCGCGGGACGTCGACCTATGATGGCATGGCGCTCGCCCAGTCGATGATTGAGTATATCCACGAACACATCGGTGCCAATACCTTGTTTTCGACGCATTACCACGAATTGACGGCATTGGACCAGTCGCTCGACAAACTAAGCAATGTCCATGTCGCGGCAATGGAGCAATCCGGCAAAGTGGTGTTTTTGCATAAAGTGAAAAAAGGGCCGGCAGACAAAAGCTACGGCATCCATGTTGCGGAATTGGCGGAGTTGCCTCAGCCGATCCTGGCCCGTGCCCGCGAACTGCTGGCGAGTTTCGAAGCGGAAAACAAAAAACACGTCAGCCAAGTGGAGCAATTATCATTCTTCGATGACCGTGACACTGCGGGCGAAGAAGTGCTGCAGGCGATTTCGGACATTAATATTTCCGCAATGACGCCTTTGCAATCGCTGCAATTGCTCAATGACCTGCAGGCAAAGCTAAGCGAAAAGGAGTGACTTTATGGGAATAATCCAATTAATGGATGAACCATTATCCAATAAAATAGCTGCTGGGGAAGTGGTCGAACGGCCGGCTTCTGTCGTCAAGGAATTGGTGGAGAATGCCATTGATGCAGGCGGTACAGCGATTGAAGTGTTATTGATCGAAGCTGGACTGACTTCCATTCAGATCATCGACAACGGGGCAGGCATGGACGCGGAAGATGCTCTATTGTCTTTCTCGCGGCACGCTACGAGCAAAATCACGAATGAGCATGACCTGTTCCGCATCCGGACGCTCGGTTTCCGTGGCGAGGCGCTTGCCAGTATCGCGTCGGTGTCAAAAGTCACTCTTCATACATCAGACGGCATCTCCGGCACATTCGTCCAATTGGAAGGCGGACGCTTGGTCGAGCACCGTCCAGGCTCTTTGAGAAAAGGCACCGACATCCGCATCGATCAATTGTTTTTCAATACTCCGGCCCGCTTGAAATACCTGAAAACGCTGCAAACTGAACTGGGTCATTCCATCGATTTGATGAACCGCTTTGCGCTCAGCTACCCAGGCGTCGCCTTCAAATTGGTGCACGAGGGCAAAACAGTGCTCCAGACTTCCGGCAGCGGAGAGATCAAGCGTGTCATTTCCGATATATATGGCGTTTCAATTGCTAAAAAAATGATTCCGTTTGAAGGGGAAACCCAGGATTACAAGGTTTCCGGGTATGCGTCATTGCCGGAAATCACCCGTGCCAATAAAAACTATATTTCGTTGTTCGTCAACGGAAGGTGGGTCAAGCATTACGCCATTGCCAATACTGTGCATAAGGCATACCATACGTTCTTGCCGTTGGAACGTCAGCCGCTCGTCATTTTAAATATCCAGGGAGATCCTTATTTGACGGATGTCAATGTCCATCCAGCCAAGCAGCAAATTCGGCTGAGCAAGGAAAAGGAGTTGATGGAATTGGTGCATGCAACAATACGCCAAGCCATCAGTTCAGCAGTCAGAGCGCCGGTTATCGAGCAGCCGAAAGCGGTGAAACAGGCGCCGACAAAGCAGCTGGATTTATGGAAAACATCATTTACAGTAAAAGAACCGATCGAGCCGCCAGCCCATGATTTTCCGCGCACAATGGAAAAGCCGAAAGAACAGCCGGCAATGCAGCAAGGCGAGCCTGCAAGTGACGAATCGGCGCAACAAGCATCAACAGCTTATACACCAGAACCATATCCAGAACCGATAGCCGAACCCGCCGATTTCGAAGAACCGGAAACGGGCCCACAGTTTCCTGAGCTGGAAGTAGTCGGCCAAATTCACGGCACCTATATCGTGGCGCAAAGTTCCGATGGGTTTTACCTCGTCGATCAGCACGCTGCGCAAGAACGCATCAAATACGAATTTTTCCGTGAAAAAGTAGGTGACATCGATTCTTCCGAGCGCCAGGCTTTATTGCTGCCATTAACGTTCCACTACAGCCGCGATGAGGCGCTGCGCCTGAAAGATGCTTTGGCAGTGATGGCGGAAAGCGGCGTATTCATGGAAGAATTCGGCGACACGTCATTTATCGTCCGCGAGCATCCGACATGGTTTCCGAAAGGCTTTGAGCAGGAAATCATCGAAGAAATCATTGAGCAAGTGCTCGATGACCGTAAAGTGGATGTTAAGAAAATCCGCGAAGAAGCGGCAATCATGATGAGCTGTAAAAGATCGATCAAAGCAAACCATTATTTGCAGAAGCATGAAATGGAACGCTTACTGGCAGACTTGAAAAACGCCGAACAGCCGTTTACCTGCCCGCATGGCAGACCGGTAATTGTTCATTTTAAAACATATGATGTTGAAAAAATGTTTAAACGGGTAATGTGAACAAAGGCATAGCTGCGGCCAGTGTCATTGAATGAGGGGGAATAGAGATGTTTTCAGCGAAACAGAGGCCGGAACAAATCGGCAAGCTTTCCAAATACCAGTTTGATGTGTTGGTGATCGGGGGCGGCATTACCGGAGCGGGCATTGCACTGGATGCGGTGTCCCGCGGCATGTCGGTCGCATTGGTTGAAATGCAGGATTTTGCAGCGGGCACATCCAGCCGTTCGACAAAATTGGTTCATGGCGGACTGCGGTATTTAAAGCAGTTCGAGGTGAAGCTTGTTGCGGAAGTCGGCAAAGAACGGGAAATCGTTTATGAAAATGCAGTCCATGTGACAGAACCTCAGCGCATGCTGCTGCCGTTCCACAAGGGCGGAACATTTGGGCCCATTTCGACATCACTTGGCCTTCGGGTCTATGATTTTCTGGCGGGCGTCAAAAAAAGCGAACGCCGCAAGATGCTGAAGCCGGAAGAAGCGCTGGAAAAAGAGCCTTTGCTGAAAAAGGAAGGCTTGCTCGGAGGTGGCTATTACGTCGAATATCGGACAGATGACGCGCGCCTGACGCTGGAAACTTTGAAGAAAGCGGCGGAGGGCGGAGCGGTCTGCCTGAACTATGCAAAGGCGGAAAATTTCCTTTATAAAAACGGCAAAGTCGCTGGCGCACGAATCCTTGATGTTGTGAATGGGCAAAGGTTCGAAGTGGATGCACAGGTAACGATCAATGCATCGGGTCCTTGGGTGGATGAAGTCAGAAGCCTCGATGCAAAGGCGACAGGCAAACAGCTGCGCTTGACGAAAGGTACGCATATCGTCGTCGATCAGAAAAAATTCCCGCTCCGCCATGCCGTCTATTTTGACACGCCGGATAAGCGTATGGTTTTCGCGATTCCTCGGGATACGAAAGTCTATGTCGGCACAACCGATACCTTTTTAGAGCAAAATCCGATCGATCCGAGTGCTACGAAAGAAGATGTCGCCTACTTGATCGAAGCGGTGAGCGGTATGTTTCCGGAAATCCGCTTGGCACCAAGCGACATCGAATCGACATGGGCAGGCGTTAGGCCGCTTATCCTAGAAGAAGGCTTGGACCCGTCCGAAATTTCCCGGAAAGATGAAATCTGGGAATCGGACAACGGTCTGATCTCTATTGGCGGCGGCAAATTGACAGGCTACCGGAAAATGGCGGAAACGATTGTAGACAAAACAGCGAAAAAGCTGGAAAAGAAAACCGGCAAAAAATACGACAGTTCCATTACGAAGCATTTGCCGTTATCGGGCGGCGATTTTGGCGGCTCGGAAAACTTTGGCGGATTCGTCAGCCAAACGGCATTGTCTGCAGGCCAATTCGGCTTGTCAGCAGAAGAAGGCCGGATGCTGGCGCAATTTTTCGGAACAAACGCCGGCAAAGTGTTCGGCTATTATCAGCAAATGCCTGACAACAATCCCCAGGGGCTGCCAAAGTCGTTGGCAGCCATCCTGAAATACATGATTGAAGATGAGATGGCTTTCACCCCTGCAGACTTTTTTGTCAGACGAACGGGTGACCTTTATTTCCATATCGCGGATGTCGTACGCTATAAGGAAAGTGTGCTGGCGTTCATGGCCAGCGAATTGAATTACAGCGAAGAACAGAAAACGCAATACCGCAATGAATTGAACGAAGAAATCCAGCGGGCGACCCGATATGTGAGAGGGGCATTGCAATGAAAATCAACAAAAGTTATGTAGAAATGTCAGATGGCCATGAAGTTTATTGTGAAATGGTATGCCCGCCTTCTCCCATCGGCCATGTCCATGTGATTCACGGCATGGCGGAGCATGTCGGCCGCTACGAGGAATTCATGTTGTTTCTGGCAGCGAAAGGATTTGCGGTATCAGCACACGATCAGCGCGGGCATGGCAAAACAGCTCAACGCAGCGGGACCATCGGATTTTTCGCTGAAGCTGACGGTTTCCAGCGGGTAGTCGATGATGCCAAGGAAATGATCGATCATGCAAAAGATGAATTTGGAGATCTTCCGCTCATCGTGTTCGGCCACAGCATGGGGTCGTTTGTAGTTCGCCGTTTCATCCAATTGCACAGCGCGGGCATCAGCAGCGTTGTGTTGTCAGGAAGCGGTGGAAACCCGGGCTTTTCGGGCAAAGCGGGGCTGGCATTCGCTTTAGCTGCTGCGAAAGCGCAAGGACAGACAGCAGTGAGCGAAGTGCTTGGGAAAATGACGTTTGGCAGTTTTAATAAACCGTTTAAAAACGAAGGATCCGCATATGCTTGGCTCAGCCGGGACAATTCCGAGGTAGCCAAATACGAAGCGGATCCGATGTGCGGTGCGCCATCCACAAATCAATTCTACGTAGAT
Source organism: Planococcus sp. APC 3906 (assembly GCF_030407685.1). NCBI lineage: Bacteria > Bacillati > Bacillota > Bacilli > Caryophanales > Caryophanaceae > Planococcus > Planococcus sp. APC 3906. The sequence continues at coordinate 127,175 of NZ_JASDCW010000004.1, forward strand.
TTATTCACCGGCCTTGATTTGATCCATCGCAAAGCGGAAGTGGGTAAAATCCGCAAAGATTTGCCTTTATTGCTGATCAGCGGTTCCGCTGACCCGGTCGGAGGCAATGGCAAAGGCATCTTCCAGGCGGCTGAACAATACCAGAATGCCGGTATGACAAATGTCCGCGTGCATTTGGCAGAAGGCGGACGGCACGAATTGCTGAATGAAGTTGATAAAGAAGTCCATTACGAAATTATTGCAGATTGGATGTTGGAAAATGATTGATGTAATTGCCATAGTGGGCCCTACGGCTTCCGGCAAAACTGCGCTGAGCCTGGAGCTTGCTAAACGCTTCAATGGTGAAATCATCAATGGCGATTCGATGCAAGTTTACCGCGGCATGTCGATCGGCACAGCGAAAATCAGCGTTGAAGAAATGCAAGGTGTGCCCCACCACTTGCTCGACATCAAGGAACCGGAAGAATCTTTTTCGGTGGCAGAATACCAAGGTCTAGTGCGCGGCAAAATCGAAGAAATCCAATCGCGGGGCAAACTGCCCATCCTTGTAGGCGGATCAGGCCTCTATGTCCAGGCGGTTTTATTCGATTACCGCTTTACGGACGGCCAAGTTGATGAAAAAGTAAGGGCTGCATTATATGAAGAGCTTGAACAGTATGGTCCGCAGCATATACACGATAAATTGATGGCAAGGGACCCGGCAACGGATATTCATCCGAACAACACAAGGCGCGTCATCCGCGCACTTGAAATTTTGGAAAGCGGCGAACAGCAAGCAGACCGCAGCCTGGCGTTGTCCCCGATGTACAATGAGGTTATCATCGGACTCGATATCGACCGCGATGTCCTGTATCAGCGCATCGATGAGCGCGTCGATGTGATGCTGGAGCAGGGTCTTCTGGATGAAGTTGCAGCGCTGCGCGACCGCGGCGTCCGCGATACCCAGTCGATCCAAGCAATCGGCTACAGGGAATTATATGGGTTTCTTGAAGGGACGGCGGATTTTGGGGAAGCGGTCAGCCAGTTAAAACAAAATTCACGGAAATACGCGAAGCGGCAATTCACTTATTTCAAAAACAAGCTGCCTATTTTCTGGATTGATGCATTAGCCGATCTGGAAAAAAACATTCAGGAAATTGAAGCGTTCATGCAGGAAAAAGACCGTGCCCGTCGAATAGAAATAATTGCGGGAAAAAATAAAGACTAGGGGTTATGAGGGGGATATTCATGAAGCCAGTAAACATTCAAGATGTTTATTTGAACCAGCTGCGCAAAAACAATATTTACGTAACTGTATTTTTATTGAATGGTTTTCAATTGAAAGGCACGATTAAATCCTATGATAATTTCACAGTGCTGGTTGAGTCCGAAGGCAAGCAGCAGCTGATTTACAAGCATGCCATTTCGACTTTTTCACCGTCGAAACCGGTTGCGATCGAACATCAGGATTAATCTTTCAGCAAATATGCAAAGGGCTTATAAGCCGTTAACAAGACTAATGGGAGGCAATAACAATGAAATCGATTTCTACTGATGAATTGCAGGAAAAATTGGCAGCTGGCGAAAAGGTTCAGCTGATCGACGTGCGCGAAGATGACGAAGTGGCGGCTGGCATGGTGCCGGGCGCTAAGCACATTGCACTTGGCACATTGCCGGACCGCTTGTCGGAAGTTGACAGCTCCCAAGCAGTGCATGTCATTTGCCGCTCAGGAAAACGCAGCGCGAAAGCGTGCGAAATTCTTGAATCCGGCGGTATCGAAGCCGTCAACGTTGATGGCGGGATGCTGGATTGGAAAGGCGAAACACACGCCTGATCGTAAAACGCAAAAGACCGCCCGGCTTTTAGAAGCCGGGCGGTCTTTTTATTGTGAATGGGTTGTCAGGATTTTACGTGTCGGCAGGCGCCATCTGTAGGTAAAAGAGAGAATGCGCAATGCGGTGATGCAGATAAACAGGATATACAGCATCGAGTCTGTGCGCACCATATCAAAACTGATGAGTATGCCCGCCATCGCAGCCCACACCGCATAAATTTCCGCTTTCAGGACAAGCGGCTTGCGGCCGGCCAGGACATCCCGGACCATGCCTCCGCCGGAACCCGTCAAAACGGCTGCGACGACAACCGCGTATACTGGCATTTCTAAATTCACTGCGTAAAGTGCACCTTGTATAGCAAATGCGGATAACCCGATGGCATCAAAGAAATTGCCCCAGCGGTTCCAATGGCTTAACAGCTTATTCGGAAAAAGGAAAACGAGGGTAACGGACAATAAGGCAAGCTGAAACATCATTTCCTGCTCCCATAAGGCTGATACGGGCACGCCGATCAATAAATTCCGGATTGCACCGCCGCCGAATGCCGTTACAATCCCCAGCAGGTAGACCCCGAAAATATCGTATTCCTCTTCCATTGCAATAATAGCCCCAGACACCGCAAAAGCGATCGTCCCGATGGCACTTAATACTTCCCAAGCCATATGATGCATCCTCCCGAAATGTTCAACTCTATGAATTGTAGCAGAATTTGACGCAATTTCAAGTTTAATTGCATAATAGGGAGTGAGCAAAAAAGAATGGAGAATTAGATGCAAACTACCATACGTGCAATAGAAAATACAATTCAAAACGAGCTGCAAAAAGCGGATGACATCGCCTTTTTGAACCAGAAAAAAGTGTTGGAAGCTTTCCATTCGCAAAAAGTCAGCGACCACCATTTCAATCCTTCCACGGGCTATGGCTATGACGATGAAGGGCGCGATACACTTGAACGCGTTTATGCGGCTGTCTTCAAAGCCGAAGCGGCATTGGTGCGGCCACAGATCATTTCCGGGACGCATGCCATCACGATTTCGTTATTCGGCGTTTTACGGCCGGGCGACGAACTGCTTTATCTGACTGGAAAACCATACGACACCTTGGACTCCATCGTGTCAGGCGGAGAACAGGATACCGGTTCACTGCGGGATTTCGGCATCAGCTACCAGCATGTACCGTTGGCTGAAGACAATAGCGTTGACTGGGAAAATGCAAAAAAATCCATTCACGAACGGACGAAAGTGATCGCCATTCAGCGTTCAAGAGGCTATGATAACCGTCCGTCTTTTACCATAGCCGAGATAGCTGAGATGATTGCTGAAATCCGCGCCATAAAACCCGACGCAATTGTTTTTGTTGATAATTGCTACGGAGAATTTGTCGAAGAACAAGAACCGATTGAAGCGGGTGCTGATTTGATAGCCGGTTCGCTTATCAAAAATCCGGGCGGCGGTATGGCTAAAATTGGCGGCTATATTGCCGGCAGAAAAGATTTAGTGGAAAAATGCGGTTATCGCATGACTTCTCCGGGTATAGGAGGAGAGGCAGGCGCATCACTGAATGCATTGCCGGATATGTACCAGGGGTTTTTCATGGCTCCCCATATCGTGTCGCAGGCATTGAAAGGCGCGATTTTCACTTCCGCGCTTCTGGAATCCGTCGGAATGGCAACATCTCCGCATTTTTCAGCGAAACGGACAGATTTGATCCAATCCGTATCATTCAATTCCGCTGAACAAATGGTGGCTTTCTGCCAAACGATCCAAGCGAGTTCGCCGGTCAATGCGCAATTCAAACCCGAACCTGCCTATATGCCAGGCTATGAAGACGATGTCATCATGGCAGCCGGTACGTTCGTACAAGGGTCAAGCATTGAATTGACCGCTGATGGCCCAATCAGGCCGCCTTACACCGCTTTTGTACAAGGCGGGCTTACTTACGAGCATGTGAAAATAGCTGTCTTGAACTCAATTGAAACCTTAAAGAAATCCAATCTGATTTAACATAAATTTCCGCACATAACCGTGCGGAAATTTTTTATGTTAGAAAACCTAACATTCGTTTGACAAGTTATCTGACATCCTTTACACTAAAGGAGCAGTAATTAGTGAAATGGGTGAAAAACATGACACACCGGGTTCGCAGGACGATGCCGCTTCTTCCTATCAGTATAGTAATGCAGCTGACGGAATTGACAGCGCGCCAAATCCGTTACTACGAAGAGCACGAGTTGATCAGCCCAGCGCGATCGGAAGGGAACAAGCGGATGTTTTCATTAAACGACGTGGACACTCTTCTGGAAATCAAGGATTTTCTGGACCAAGGCATTAATATCGCGGGCATCAAAAAGATTTATGCCCTGCGGTCACAACCTACTATTGAGAAGACAGCGCCACAGACAATCACGGACGCCGAGCTGCGGAAGATATTGAGGGATGAAATGCTGAACTCAAAATCATTCGACAGAGGCGGCATCAGGCAAGGGGATTTATCCCGTTTCTTCAAATGAACCGGGTTACATAAACAATCATAGGAGAGTGAAGCGAACATGAGCAAGTATACTAAAGATGACATTAAACGTTTGGTGCAAGAACAAGAAGTGAACTTTATCCGTCTGCAATTCACAGACATCTTGGGTATCATTAAGAACGTTGAAATCCCTACATCCCAATTGGATAAGGCTTTAGACAACAAAATGATGTTCGACGGTTCTTCTATTGATGGATTTGTACGAATCGAAGAATCAGATATGTACCTATTCCCTGATCTTGACACATGGGTCGTTTTCCCTTGGATCACAGGCAAAGGTAAAGTTGCACGTTTAATCTGCGATATCTACCGTGCAGACGGAACACCGTTTGATGGAGATCCACGCAATAACTTGAAGCGTGTACTGAAAGAAATGGAAGAGCTTGGCTTTACACATTTCAATCTTGGGCCTGAGCCGGAATTCTTCTTGTTCAAATTAGACGAGCGCGGCGAACCATCTTTGGAATTGAACGACAATGGCGGTTATTTTGACTTGGCGCCGATGGACCTTGGCGAAAACTGCCGCCGCGACATCGTGCTTGAGCTGGAGGAAATGGGCTTTGAAATCGAAGCATCCCACCACGAAGTAGCACCTGGCCAACACGAAATCGACTTTAAATACGCGGATGCTGTCAAAGCATGCGACGATATCCAAACATTTAAATTAGTGGTTAAAACCATTGCACGCAAACACGGCCTGCACGCAACATTCATGCCGAAGCCATTGTTCGGCGTCAACGGATCAGGGATGCACATGAACGTTTCCCTATTCAAAGGCAACGAAAATGCTTTCTTGGATGAAGACGGCGAATTGAAGTTGAGCGAAACAGCTTACCAATTCCTTGCAGGAATTCTTGAGCACGCTGAAGGGTTCACAGCTATTACGAACCCGACAGTCAACTCTTACAAACGCCTTGTACCTGGCTACGAAGCACCTTGCTACGTTGCATGGTCTGGACAAAACCGCAGCCCGTTGATCCGCATCCCGGCATCACGCGGATTGTCGACACGCGTAGAAGTACGTTCTGTTGACCCTGCTGCAAATCCTTACTTGGCAATGGCTGTATTATTGGCTGCTGGCCTTGACGGCATCAAGAAGAAAATGACGCCGCCTAAAGCTGTAGACCGCAATATCTACGCAATGAACAGAAAAGAGCGCGAAGCTGTCGGCATCCAAGATCTTCCGCCAACATTGTACGCAGCTCTGCAAGAGTTCCAAAGCAACGAAGTGATGACAAAAGCACTTGGATCACACATCACAAACAACTTTGTAGAAGCGAAAGAAATCGAGTGGGATATGTTCCGCATTGCGGTTCACCCATGGGAGCGCGAGCAATACCTGAAAATGTATTAAGCAAAATGAAACCGCCAGCGCAAATTGCGCTGGCGGTTTTTTAATAATTATGCAATTCTTTCTGCAGGTGATGTAGCCAAAACTTTTTGGATTAGATCTGCTTCAATTTCTGTGTTTCTTGCGCGCAAACGCCCGCCGATAAAGAAAACATCAATCAATGCCCATATTCCAAAACCGCCTAATGTTAATGTCATCGCAATTCCTACACCGATGTCTCCCAAATAATATCTGTGTGCACCGATCGGCGCCAAGAAGAACCAGAGAAGATAGGCTGCCGCCGTGCTCTTTTTCTTGTCCTCATATTCACCATTCAATAACGTCAATTGCTGTGCATTTAAATTCTGTTTTGCTAAAAGATTATCCATCTTTTCTCTCACTCCCCTTATAATTTGATTTTACTAATTTTTTAGCATTTGTAAAGCTAATTAACTAATTAAAATACATAAAATGTATTTTTATTTTTAAAATTTTTTCCGGAATTATTATTATGAAGCGTTTAGCGCAATGGGCACCGGGGTATTATTTAATAGAATTCATAAATAGGATTAATAACCCGTACTGAATTTTCTTAGTGCTTAAGAAGATTTTGTGGGGGGTGATTAATTTGACAAAAATTCAAGGGGTAAAAGATCTGCTGAAGTATTTAGAATCAGCAGGGTGCCCGATGACTGAAGAGCAGATTAATGAAGGCATTGCAAAAAGGCAGATTCCACATAGCCAGTCCTACGCCAATACAATCTTTTTTGACTTGAGGCATATCGATTGGTGGATTTCGGAACAGCAAAAGCAAGAAAGCAAAAATTGAATACGATCTTCGGAAAACCGGTACCCCGGATTCGGCTCCCCAAGAGTCCGTATCCGGGGTTTTCCCTATTTTTTTATGCGATTGAATTCAAAAAAAGAATGCACAACACACCCCTTTCATGGTGTATGATAGACAGAAGCGAAAATAATCTGATTTTAAGGAGGCCCTATGCATGAAAACTTTTCAAGTGGAATTTTATTTTGACCAAGGCAATACTATTGTCCTGACATCATATGCAGAAGATAAGGAATCAGCATTGCGGAATATTCCTACCCATGGCACGTTTGAAATTACTGACCAGGACAACGATCGCCTATACCGTATCACCATCACTCAAGTAAAATACATCATGGTCTATGAATTATAAGGCCTGAAGCATCGCGTTTTATCGGATGCTTTTTTTATGCAGAAAATTAATGGCAGGGAGCTGGCTATGGATGGAATACAGAGGTTCAAGTGTTTACGATGAAAAAGATTTTTTGAATCGTTATTTAAAGCGGCGCAACCGCAAAGAAAGTCCAAACAACGCGATTGAAGAACCGATAATTTGGAAGCTGGCTGGCGACGTCAAAGGCAAAGAAATTTTGGATCTGGGCTGCGGAGACGGCTCATTCGGCCAAAAGCTGCTTGCGGCAGGGGCGGCATCGTATACAGGGATTGAAGGCTCTACAGAGATGGCGCAATTGGCTACCAAAGCCACAGCGTCTCTGGGAGGGGAAATCGAAACAGCAGACCTTGAGCTGTTTAAAGCAAACGGTGCGCAATACGATTTGATCGTCTCCCGTTTTGTCATCCATTACCTGTCAGATATCGAGCGCTTGTTTGAAGAAGTCCACCGCTCGCTGCTGCCGGGCGGGAAATTCGTTTTCACTGTACAGCACCCGGTTACCACAGCAGCATTTACCAGCAAAGACCAAGGGGAGCTTAGAGGCGATTGGCTGGTGGATGATTATTTCAAGGAAGGCAAACGCCAAGAACCTTGGATAGGAAAGACGGTCGTCAAGCATCACCGGACAATTGAAACCTATTTCACAGCGCTTGCGAATGCAGCGCTTACTGTAACGGCACTCAAAGAGGGCCATCCTGTGCGGGCCAATTTTGATTCCGATGCTGAGTTTGAACGGCGGGAACGCATTCCGCTGATGCTGATTTTGGCTGGCCAAAAAAAATAATGGCAATTAAAAAAGCGCTGAGAGAAATTTCTCTCGGCGCTTTTATGCTTGTGTATGTGATTAATGTAATTGGCGGTATACGCCGACCACTTTTCCAAGGATGGAGACCTGGTCTACGATGATTGGATCCATCGATGAGTTTTCAGGCTGCAGGCGGAAATAATTGTCTTCTTTGAAAAATCGTTTGACTGTCGCTTCGTCATCAGCGGTCATCGCCACAACGATGTCGCCGTTGTTAGCGGTTTGCTGTTGTTTAACTACGACATAGTCACCATTCAGGATGCCAGCTTCAATCATACTTTCTCCCATGATTTCAAGCATGAAAATATGGTCGTCTTCTGTTCCGTAGGTTTGTGGGAGCGGGAAATATTCTTCCACATTTTCAATCGCAGTGATCGGAACGCCAGCAGTTACTTTACCGACGAGCGGTACATGAAGGACAGGGCTTTTCTCGATCAGTGAATCGTCTGTGCTGATAATTTCGATTGCTCTCGGTTTTGTCGGGTCGCGGCGGATCAAGCCTTTGCTTTCAAGGCGGGCAAGATGGCCATGGACAGTCGAGCTTGATGCCAAGCCAACTGCTTCTCCGATTTCACGTACGGATGGCGGATAGCCCTTAGCCCGGACTTCATCTTTTATGAATGTCAAAATATCTTCTTGGCGCTTCGATACTTTTTTCAACAGTTTCACCTCTTTTTAGTAGTTCAGCATGTTTTCTACCAATAGTATACCAACTTGGGATATGAAATGCAAACATAGGTTCGAATTTATTTGTTGACAAAAACACTTGTTCGCATTAAAGTAAGAACATACATTCCGAACACACATTCTTAGGAGGCGGTTCTTATGACATTCATCCAAAAAAATTCTTACCTGACAGTACTATTTCTTCTGATCCTATCTTTTTCATTTTATTCGGTGTTCACCCATAATGCGCAGGAAGGCCAAATGAGCCTGGTGCAAGTTGAACAAGGCGATACTTTATGGACACTTGCGGAATCTTTCAGCGGCAATACTCCCCATCAGGAGTGGATTGAAGAAATCATGAAGGAGAACGGCTTAAGCACTCCGAAGATCATAGCCGGACAATCGATCAAAATCCCCAGCGAACAACTGAAATTCGCCCCAGACGAAACCACCAAACTGGCGGGTGATGCAGAATGAAGAAATCTGCATTAATTTATTGCCGCGTCAGCACCACGAAAGACACACAGGAAAGTTCACTTGCACGGCAGGAAGAAGAATTATTGAAATTCGCATTTGCACAAGGATACATGGTTTCAGACATCTTTACAGATCAGCACAGCGGCTACGAAATGGACCGGGAAGGGCTTCTGGAGATGCTCAACGTCATTAAAACCGATAAAGTTTCAGCGGTATTCATCCAGGATGAAACCCGCCTTGGCCGTGGCCATGCACGAATCGCGCTGCTTCATGTCATGAAAAAATATGGCGTGGAGGTTTTTACATTGACCGATCAAGGACCCATCGCATTGAACGATATGGATGACATGGTATTGGAGATTTTAGCGGTTGTTGAAGAGTACCAGCGCAAAATACATAATGCCAAGATCAAACGCGGCATGAAACGCGCTGTTGAAAATGGCTACAAGCCTGAACGCAATCTTAAAGGCCGGGGCAACCCTGATGGCCGCGAGCGCTTAGACCTGCCGATCGACCAGATTGTCAGCCTGAAACAGAATGGGCTGACGTTCCATGAAATTGCGGTAACGCTGCAAGGCTTCGGCTATCAGGCAAGCAAAGCAACCGTCCACAGACGCTACAGGGAATTCCTTGAGATGAAAGAAGGCTAATATATTGCAGAAATCCCGCTTCTTTTGTACGATATGGTAGAAGAAAGGCGGGATTCTATTGTTATCACCAGATAAAATAAAACGCATTAACGAATTATCACGAAAATCCAAGACCGCGGGCTTGTCCATTGAAGAGGCAAAAGAACAATCTGCATTGCGCCAGGAATACTTGTCGACTTTCCGCCAAACGATGCGCGGCACAATTGAAAACGTAAAAGTGATTGATCCGGAAGGCAACGATGTTACGCCGGAGAAAGTCAAAAATATTCGGGAGAATAAGTATTTAAATTAATACTTATTCTTTTTTTGTTGTGCCTAGACTTCAGCGCTCGGCTATTGCGCATTTCTAGTTGTATTCTTGCCTATTGTTGACTACACTAGAATAGGATTAAAATTGTTAATGAGAGGATGTTTTTATGTCAAACCATGCAGATCAACTTGCGGTAACTACTATACGTACACTTTCCATCGATGCGATTGAGAAAGCGAACTCAGGGCATCCGGGATTGCCAATGGGAGCAGCTCCTATGGCTTATACATTATGGACTAAACACATGAACCACAACCCGAAAAATCCGAACTGGTTCAACCGTGACCGTTTCGTACTGTCAGCGGGGCATGGTTCAATGCTTTTATACAGCTTGCTGCATTTGAGCGGCTACGGGCTTGAATTGGACGAGATCAAAAACTTCCGCCAATGGGATTCGAAAACACCGGGACATCCGGAATATCACCACACAGTTGGCGTAGAAGCGACAACTGGACCACTTGGCCAAGGAATCGGCATGGCAGTGGGCATGGCTATGGCAGAGCGCCATTTGTCAGCTACATATAATAAAGACAATATGGATGTCATCGATCACCATACCTTCTCTCTTTGCGGAGACGGAGATTTGATGGAAGGTGTCGCAGGCGAAGCGATTTCACTTGCTGGGCATTTGAAGTTGAACAAATTGGTCGTTTTATACGATAGCAATGATATTTCCCTTGACGGCGATCTTGGCATGAGTTTCTCTGAAAACATCCAAAAGCGCTTTGAATCATATGGCTGGAACTACCTGCGCGTAGACGACGGCAACAAGCTGGACGATTTGTCTGAAAAAATTGCGCAAGCGAAACAATCAACGGACAAACCGACATTGATCGAAGTAAAAACAGTCATCGGCTACGGCGCGCCAAACAAATCCGGTAAAGCGGATGCTCACGGAGCACCACTGGGTGAAGCTGAAATGAAACTTGTTAAAGAATATTACAAGTGGACTTTTGACGAAGATTTTTATGTTCCAGAAGAAGTTTATGAAACATTCAATAAAGCGACTGAAGAGCTTGGCGGCAACGCTGAAAAAGCTTGGAACGAATTGTTCGCTAAATACGAAGCGGCACATCCGGAATTGGCTCAGCAGCTGCAAAAAGCGATCAAAGGCGAATTGCCAGAGAACTTCGATGCAGATTTCCCTGTCTACGAAGCTGGTAAAAAACAAGCGACTCGTGCTTCTTCAGGCGACATGGTCAATGCCATTGCAAAAGCCGTGCCATCGTTCTTCGGAGGAAGTGCCGATTTGGCTGGTTCGAACAAAACGACCATCAAAGGCGGCGGCGACTTTGATGCGGAAAATCCAACTGGACGCAACATCTGGTTCGGTGTCCGAGAATTCGCAATGGGAACTGCCCTTAACGGTATGGCTCTCCACGGCGGACTTAACGTCTTCGGGGGAACGTTCTTCGTGTTCAGCGATTATGTGCGCCCAGCAATCCGCCTTGCGGCATTAATGGGATTACCGGTCACATACGTCTTTACACACGACAGTGTCGCAGTAGGCGAAGATGGCCCGACTCACGAGCCAGTCGAACATTTGGCTTCACTACGCGCTATGCCAAACTTGAGCGTTGTGCGCCCGGCTGATGCCAACGAAACCAAAGCAGCATGGAAGCTTGCTGTCACTGCGAAAGGCCACCCGACGCTATTGGTGCTTTCACGCCAAGACTTGCCGGTCCTTGAACACAGCGGCGAATTGGCTGACAGCGGTGTGGAAAAAGGGGCTTACGTTGTATCGCCTGCTGAAAACCCACAAGCGCTCCTGCTTGCAACCGGTTCTGAAGTCAGCCTCGCAGTTTCTGCCCAAAAGCAGTTGGCTGAAGAAGGCATTTCTGTATCCGTTGTTTCCATGCCATCATGGGACCGTTTCGAGAAACAGGAAAAAGCATACAAACAGTCTGTCATCCCGACAACTGTCAAAAAGCGCCTGGCTATCGAAATGGGAACTTCATTCGGCTGGGAACGCTACACAGGCGACGAAGGCGACATTCTATCAATCGACCGTTTCGGTGCAAGCGCACCTGGCGACCGCATCATGAAAGAATTCGGCTTCACTCCTGAAAACGTAGTAGCAAAAGTCAAAGCTCTATTAGGCTAATAAATGTGAATAGCAAAAGACGGAAACAGAACTTGTTTCCGTCTTTTTTAATTTAAAGTATTTATAGCTTTTCATTGCGCTTCAACGCACTTTCATGTCTCGAAGCTAGCGAAGCGATGCAGAGACAGGCGGACGCGTTCCGCGGTCCTGGCTTCAGTCTCCGCCTTCCGCTTCATTCAAAGATATTTTTTTATAACAAGTTATTTCTTTTACTGAAGAAAACAAAAGATTTACTTTCTGCAGTTTCTTTCGTGTTCTCCAGATATGAAGCAAAACAGCGGAGAAAACCGTACTGCTCCTGCAGTGCTGCGCACTTCGTCGCAAAGACATGGCCTCGCTAGCTTCGGCCAATGTCTTGCCTGCGGGAAAGCGAGACAGCCGAGACCCCGCAGGGAGCGAAGCGACTGAGGAGGCTTGGCGCTCGCCCGCGGCAAGCGTAGCTGTTTTGCGGAATATCGGATTAAAGCTAGATAAATTATATATTACACTTCTCGAATAAAATTCAAACATTTATTAGAATCTGTTTCTGCCTAATATTATTTCGTGTCTATAGTCACATCCGGAAATATATAGTATAATCCATTGTGGTGCACTACTTATTTATGCAACACGAAGGGGGTAACAAGAATGGCTACATGGATTTGGATCGTAATCGTTATCGTCGCTTTAATCGCGGGTGTTGCGCTTGGCTTTTTCATCGCACGTCAATACATGATGAAATATTTGAAAGACAATCCACCGATTAACGAAGATATGCTGCGTATCATGATGATGCAAATGGGACAAAAACCGTCTCAGAAAAAAATCAATCAAATGATGCAACAAATGAATAAAGCATCAACTAAACCACCAACTAAAAAATAAGAAGCGCTCCCTGAGTGCTTTTTTCATGACATTAGGTAAATACATCAAAAAACGCCAGCCCTTTAAGGGTTGGCGTTTTTCGTTATACTTTTTCTTCTATAGCCGGTTCAAGCAATGCGTGCTCCCGCAAAAACTGGGCGACGGTTTCTTCGTACTCTTTCGGATGCAGGTTGAAGGATTGTGCATGCGCCCCTTCTTCGAACAGCTTCAGCATTTTCCGGCCCGGCTTCAAATCATGCATTTCCATCGTCATCTGCGGGAGTACGAAGTCATCCGGCAGGCTGTGGATGAATAAAACCGGGTTCATGATTTTTTTAACCGCTTCCCGCGGTGTCACGGTACTGATCAGGTAGCCGTCGCGCAGCCTCATGAAAAACGAGGCGAGTTTCAATGCCAGCGGCGTACGGAGGCGGGTAGTGGTGCGCATGACGTGCAGCACTTGTTCCGAAATGTCGGAATAGGCGCAGTCCGATACGTAAAAATCGGCATCGTCCTGCATGCCGGCATAAAGCAGCGTTGTCGCGGCACCCATCGATTCGCCGTGGATGCCGAAGGTGAGCCCCGGCCCTACGTGGAGCTTCAATGCTTCAACGACCGCTTTCAGGTCGAATTTTTCATAATGGCCAAAACTGGTTGTTTTGCCGCCGGAATCGCCGTGGCGCCGGTGGTCGTAGACGACCGAGTTAAAGCCGAGTTTCTCGAACATGCGGGCATATTTGAATGAGTTGACTTTCGATTCGGTGACGCCGTGGCAAATGACGGCGTAGCGTTTTGTGGCATGGGGTTCCAGGAAGATGGCTTTAACTTGGTAGCCATTTTGGGACTCAATCCACTGTTCGCCTTTTGGCACATTGGCGTACCACACTTCATCGTAGCGTTTGGCAGAGGTTTCACGCTCCAGTATCAAGTCTTCATCTTTTTTCTTTACATACATCAACCTGTTGCTTGCGGCGATGCCAAAAGCGGCTGTCGCCAAAGTAAATGCGCTTGAGACAACTGCGGAAACTTGAAGGATGCGTCTTCTCATTGCCAAAACCCCCTATTTTTTATTTTTGTAGAGGCGGTACATGCCGGTATCCACCGGATTTGAAACATGGGGCTCGATTTTGGCAACTGCTTTACATAAAAGATCCAAGTTGATGCCGGTGTCGATGCCCATGCGGTGAAGCATATTGACGATGTCTTCGGTTGCGGCATTGCCTGTCGCACCTGGTGCAAATGGGCAGCCCCCAAGTCCGCCGGCTGATGCGTCAAAACGGTCGACGCCTGCTTGCAGCGACGCGAAAATATTGGCGAGTGCCATTTTGCGCGTGTCATGGAAATGTGCAGTCATCAGCACATCCGGAAATTCCGTTTTCAAGCGATGGAATAATTCATAGCTTTCCACCGGATTCGCCATGCCGATTGTATCGGCAACGCTCAATTCATCGACACCCCAGTCGACGAATTGTCGGCAAAGTGCGACGGTTTTCTCCGGATCAACTGCGCCTTCAAACGGGCAGTAGAACGCAGTAGAGATGCAGGCGCGGACAAAAATGCCATCTTCTTTCAATTTTAGGATGAGCGGCTCCAAAGCAGCCATGCTTTCGGCCGTTGTTTTATTGATGTTTTTTTTATTGAATGAATCCGATACACCCACGAAAACGGCCAATGCTTTGGCTCCCGACTCAAGGGCCAACGAAATCCCTTTCTCGTTCGGCGTCAAAACAAATTGACGGCCGGTTTTCTCCACGTTCGCCAAAATTTCTTTGGCGTCCGCCATTTGCGGCACCCATTTCGGCGATACGAACGAAGTCAGCTCCATTTCCTGGATGCCAGCTTTTTGCAAGACTTCGATAAATTCAAGCTTGGATTCGGTTGAAACGATTTTTCCTTCGTTTTGCAGGCCGTCCCGAGGGCCGACCTCGATTATCGTGGCTTTATTTGGTAAACTGAACATAGTATCCCTCCCAATACCATTGTATCCAGGAGTAGGAGAAAAGAGCAACTTGCAAATGACCAACAAGGGGGAAATCATTTTGTCACAAGAAATCGTAATTGTAAGCGCTGTCCGTACAGCGGTAGGTTCGTTCCAGGGGGCGTTGAAAGACGTGCCAGCTACCCAATTGGGCGCGATTGTCATCAAAGAGGCTGTAAAGCGTGCGGGCTTGAAGCCTGAGCAAGTATCAGAAGTGATCATGGGCAATGTGCTGCAGGCAGGCCTCGGGCAAAACCCAGCTCGCCAAGCAGCGATCCAATCCGGATTGCCGGAAACGGTGCCAGCGATGACGATCAATAAAGTCTGTGGTTCGGGTTTGAAAGCGATCCATTTGGCGTACCAGGCGATTTACGCAGGGGATGCGGATATTGTTGTGGCAGGCGGCATGGAAAACATGAGCTTGGCCCCGTATCTGATGCCAAAAGCACGCACGGGATATCGCATGGGCGATCAGACGATTGTCGACAGCATGGTCCATGATGGGCTGACTTGTGCGTTCAATAATTACCATATGGGCATCACCGCTGAAAACTTGTGCGACCGCTACGATATTTCGAGAGAAGAGCAAGATGCGTTTTCAGCTCGTTCACAAGCGCGTGCAGCGGCGGCAATCGACGCGGGCCGTTTTGAAGATGAAATCGTGCCTGTGGAGATTCCACAGCGCAAAGGCGATCCGATCGTCTTTAAAGAAGACGAGTATGTAAAACGCGATTCGACGGCTGAGAAACTCGGCAAATTGCGTCCTGCGTTCAAGAAAGACGGCAGCGTCACAGCGGGCAATGCATCCGGTATCAATGACGGGGCTGCTGCCGTGATTGTCATGTCGAAAGCGAAAGCGGAAGAATTGGGCTTGACGCCGCTGGCAACGATTGTCGCGAACGGCCATGCAGGCGTTGACCCGGCGGTAATGGGTATCGGACCGGTACAAGCTGTGAAGAATGTCTTGAAAAAAGCGGATATGAGCATCGGCGACATCGAATTGATCGAAGCGAACGAAGCATTCGCTGCGCAGTCGATTGCGGTTGACCGTGAATTGCAATTCAACCACGATATTTTGAACGTCAACGGCGGCGCAATTGCGCTTGGCCATCCGATCGGTGCCAGCGGCGCGCGCGTTTTCGTTTCGCTTCTGCATGAGATGCAGAAGCGCGATGCAAAAACTGGCCTCGCGACATTGTGCATCGGCGGAGGCCAAGGTGTTGCGACGATCGTCAAACGTCCATAAGGAGGAACAGCCATGGGCAAGAAAAAAGAGCAGGCCGACAGCATGTTGCCACAGGATACGATGGCAAAATTGCTGGCAGCTAAAAAAGAGCTGGTCAAAGAAGAACAGCAGCGTGCAGAAGAAAAGCACGCGCAGGAATTGTTTGAACGCAAAGAACGAGAGAAGAATTTGTCGTTCGCTGAATTGCTGGAGCGCCACGGCGATAAAGGCAATAAATTTTAAATAGATACCGTATAGCAAGCCAAAGCCCCGCAAATGACGAGAACCATATCGTTTGCGGGGTTTTTTATTTCAATGATTTAGGTTGATAAGGAAATTATTGTATATTATTACATGGTGAACTGATAAAATATGGTCTATATACATACATAAACAGAGAAATACGCTGATGGCATTCAAATGATTTTGATGGGAGAGGATAAAATGTTCGCAAAAGAGCAGGAAACCGAAGGGCAATGGATGCCGCCGAAGCATATTGTTTCAGCAGCTGTAATTGTCCTGAACGAGCAAGGGGAATTATTGTTGATCAAAGGTCCGAGAAGAGGCTGGGAAATGCCGGGCGGCCAAGTCGAAGAAGGGGAATCGTTGGAAGCGGCGGCCATCCGGGAAACGAAAGAGGAAACCGGCATTGATATTAAAGCGCTCAAGTTCTGCGGCTTATTCCAAAATGTCAGCGGTTCGATATGCAACACCTTGTTTTTAGCGGAACATGCTGGCGGAGAACTTGCCACTTCCGCTGAAAGCCTGGAAGTGGGATATTTTCCATTAAAGGAAGCGTTAGAAATGGTAGTGTGGAAGAATTTCCGCCAGCGCATCGAGTATTGCCTGGCTGAAAGCACCCATCCGTTTTATGTGGAATTTTAATTTGACATAATACTGCACCGGTAAACTAATTGTTTTTGACCCACGGGTCATTAAAACCAGCAGCAATTGCGCTAATCGCAATTGCTGCTCTTTGCTGCTTTATTAACTTTTTAAAAATTTTTAAGGCCAAATATCATTTCATTCAGTCTAATTAGTAACGGTTCGCAAAAAGGGGGGATTCCAATTCTGCAATTAATCAAGAAAGCGCAAAAAGGGGACGATGCAGCTTTTTTAACGCTCTTCCAAATTTACGAAAAAGACATTTACCGGATGGCTTATATTTATGTGAAAAATGAAGAAGACGCCTTGGATATCGTTCAGGAAGTCGCTTACCGCTCTTTTAGCAATATAAAGGCATTGAAAAATCCTGAATTCTTTAAAACGTGGCTGCTGAAAATTACCATCAACTGCGCCATCACTTTTCTGGAAAAGAACAAAAACAGGAGCACCCCGGCAATGGAAAACCAAGGGGATGTTTTTTTGGAAAGCGAGGACCTTCCAATGGCCCTGACATTGAAGGGCTTGATTGACAACTTGGCGGCTGAAGAAAAAACTGTGGTAATGCTGCGCTTTTACAAAAATCACACATTCAAAGAAATTGCGGAGCTATTGGAAATCCCATTAGGCACTGCAAAGTCGATTCTCTATAGAGCGTTGCATAAGCTTCGGACTGAGTTTGAGAAAGGAATGGTGTAAGTGGACAATAAAATCCGGCAACAAATGGACGAGATTAAAATTCCCGAAAACTTGCATGCAAAGAGTCGGTTAGGTGTGGCAGCGGCTCAGTCTGAGATCCAAGCACGCAAAAAGAAGAGAACGAAAAAAGGTCTTTCTGCAGCGGCAGGCATTCTTGTGATGATTGGGGGGATTTCCTTTGCAAGCTTTTTGAATTTCGAAAATGCCGCAGTGGAAAAACAGGCGGAATCCGTAAAGGAGCAGGCAATTGTTGAAATTCCGGCAATTGAAATTCCAGAAGAAGATCCGTATGGGCTCGTCATGGCATTGATTGTTTACAACGGAAAACTGTACACGCGGGGTGAAACTGAAATTGGAGCGGAAGATGGGAGCCTTCTGCGTGGAGAAAAACTCGGTGTCACAAGGGACAGCATAACTGAAGAGAGAAGCCAAATAACGTATGCAAAACAGTTTGCTTCGTCGATCGGCAGTGTGGCTGTCTATGAGGTCAGAGGCTATGATAGCGGATTCCGCCTGATGACATATGAAAGTTCTGATGATGGCTATGCAGCTCATTTTTATGAAAACTTGAATGGCATTTCAGTGGCCAATGGAGAGGATTTTTTCAGCAAGCTAAAACTGAAAGGCAATGCCGTTTCGGCGGAATACAGAGGATTCACTGATATGGATCGAGACCAAGGCAATTTCCAGACAGTGGACGGCGGGAAGGCTCTTGACTCCTTTATCCGAAACCTGGATGAAACGGTGCCATACTTGGACGCAAAGTACAAAGACCCTATGGATCAGCAAACCATAAAGGACGATGACTTTAGAGAAGTGGCCATCCATTTAACAGATGGATCTGAGGTCAACTTGAGGTTAGTGACAGGCGGCTATATTTATTACGGAAACATAGGGCTGTTTTTCAAAATGGATGAAGAAAAGTTTTCTGAATTCTGGAGTCTTTTACATACGTAAGCCGATCATATCTTGTCCTCAATCTAATAACAGGCAAAGCCGATTTTCTCCGCATCTCTGCTTTACTTTCTAAAACTCTACCAATAAACCTGTAATCTAAAATCAGGTTTCATGCGTTAGCTAGGTAGATAAAAATGAAAGTTGAGGAGATATACGATGAAAAAAATCTTGGCCGCATTCATATTGCTTATTCTTGCTGGACCGCTTTCTGCCCAAGCGCATACCGGGCTGTCTTCTTCAAATCCTGCAGAGGGTGAAAAGATATCAGCGCCGTTGAAAGAAATCACGTTGATTTTCGAAACGCAAATTGAAGCCGGCAGCACAATGGTTTTAGCAGGTGCAGGACAAACATTCACATTGGATGAAATCATGGTTTCCGGTGATACACTCCAAGGCCAGCTGTCGGAAAAGGAGTTGCCGAACGGGGCTTATGAGATTCAATGGACCATCATCGGAGCGGATGGCCATCCGATTAAAGGCGAAGTCGGGTTTGAAGTAGCAATGGAAATCGATTCATCTGAAGCAGCTATCGAAGAAAGTCCAGCTGAAGAAGACATACCGGTGGAAAAAACTGAGCCAATCGAAAAAGCGGCAGTTTCTGATACAACAGCGCAGCCAGAATCGAAAGAGGGAAGCTTGATGGGCACGATTTTGATTTCCATCTTAGCCATAGCAATCGCCGGAATCGCTTATAAAGTTTTTAAGATGAAGAAATAGCATCAGGCACAAAAGAGCATGGAATTTCAGCATGAAAACAGCTAGACTTAGTTTATGGCAGTATGCAAAACGGGTCTGAGGTGGAAAGATGTTTGAAATCATGCGGAAAATCATAAAAATAAATACAGCAAAGCTTGTCTTGTTCTCTTTCATTTTTTATGTAGTCAGCGCGTTTATTGTCTATCTATTGGAACCAGATAATTTCAAGAATCCGTTTATCGCGTTTTGGTGGGTTATGACAACCGTGACAACAATCGGTTATGGGGACTATGTGCCACGAACCACTCCGGGGATGATTTATGGTATCTTTCTGTATCTATTCGGCATCGGGTTAATCGGGATTATCCTCGGAAAAATTGTTGATTTCTTTACTTATTACGGGAGGCTTAAGATGGAAGGGAAACTGGATTATACGGGAAAAGACCATTTTTTGATTATCGGCTGGTCAAAAAGTGTGCAGCAGACGATTGAAGAAATTTTGCTGAGCCGTGACGTTACATCGGATGTCGTTCTCATTGATTCTTTGAAAGAAGCACCCTTCAAGAATGAGCGTTTCCATTATATTCAAGGGGATCCGACAGATAAGAAAATTCTTCGCAAAGCGGGAATCGACAAGACACGTTCGGTTTCCATCTTTGCATCCGGCAATCACAGCGATGTGCTGATGGATGGGAAAACATTGCTGGTTGCGTCCTCTATTGAGCGGTACGCAGTAGAAAATGAAGTCAATATCTACACAATCGCGGAAATCGTCAACCAAAACCATGTCGACATGTTCATGCATGCCGGGGTCAATGAATTCGTGTTGTCCAATGAAGGATTCCCGCACCTAATGGCTAAAGCTCTGTTAAATCATGGATCGACCCGCTTGCTCATGGAATTGCTAAACCATACTTATGGGGAAAACATCTGGGAGATAAAGCCTTCGGTGTCCTGGAAAACCTATCGCGACGCTTTTGACTCACTGCGTGAAAGAGGGGCAAATCTGATTGCTGAAGGCTCGGACTTCAGCATTGTCAGAAGGCTGGATGAGGTTATTCCTTCTGATGCGAGGCTTTACATCATTACCGACCAAAAAACATACGATACCCTTGATGTGGAGAAACTATAAGAAAACACTTCCGCAAAAGACCGTCCTTGGCGAATAAAGGGTTCTCCATTGGAATACGAAATAGAAAAAGCAAGCTAATTCGGATATGAGTTAGCTTGTTTTTTTCGATATAGGATAAGGCGAGGGCTAATTCAACTAAATAATTAGGGTAAAATTTAGCTGTTCGTATTCGACAAATGAAGAATGTGAAAAAAGTGCAAACATATTAAAAAGCAATTATTGATGGACAGAGTAAAGAAGGATAGGATGAAAATAGAATGCAAACCATGTATAGACCTTCAGTAAGGACAAATTATAATTGATGGGTGATAAATCAATGATCGGAATAAGTATAGCAACAGAGTGGGAATATGGAGCGTCACTGGAATATTTCGGCATAAAAGACCATGAACGTTTCGGTTATCCTTATGGTGAGTATTTCAAAAGAACAATTGAGGGTGCCGAACTTGTTTTTTATCGGACAGGCGCAAGAAAAGTGAATGGCGTCGGCGGCAATCAGTATATGATTTCTAATTTCAATTTGACTAAAGTAATCGTTGCCGGAACTTGCGCAGGAATAGACGATCAGTTCAGCAATTTAGACATTTTCGTACCTGATAAAGCCGTTCAATACGATTGCACCGTAAAAGAAATCGAGCCGTTGATTAAACAATCCTTCATCGTCGATATTGATTTATCGAAATATGGAACTGATTTTTATACTGGCACGATCGGCACCGCTGATAAAGCCGTGGTGATGTGGAAGGATTATTTAGAGCTTATCGAAAACGGCATCACAATCGCCGATACAGAAGCGGGCTCCATTGCTTATATTTGCAAAAAGAACGATGTCGAATGCATCATCATCAAAGGGATATCCGATTTTCCAACAGACGAAAGCAACGCCGATCCCGTCGAATCGAACCTGGAACAAATCAATGTCTATTTAGAAAACACCCCCAAAGTTATGAACAAGATATTTGGCGAATATTTAACAAGATTTATTTGAAACATGGTGTTGAAACAAAAAGGTGCGATTGAGAAGAATGAAGCACTGCGTTCTGCAGTGCTCAGGCATTAGACAAATGAATTTTTATGTTAATTAAAGAATATAAAATCATTTCATCTTAGGTATACCGGATTCTGCGCTCCATGCGGACGCTTTCCGCGGACGAAGCGCTGAGTCTCCTCGTCGCAAAGACTTGGCCTTGCAAGCTGCGGCCAATGCCTTTCCTGCGGGGTCTCATCACTCCGTTCTTCCGCAGGAAAGATCGTGTCCGAAAGAAGTTCGGACATGGTCTTTGCGACGAAGCTAGCGCAGCGATGCAGGAGCACATATTTGCTTTTCGCCGCATTGCGCTCCGAATCCTTGAGAGATTGCTTACGAAAAGCGGAGTAGTTGGTTACTCTCTTTAATTAAAGCTACATGCTGACAACCGGACTGGCCACGAAGACTCCTGTGGGACAGCGAAGGCTGAAGACCCCGCAGGCACGTCAGTGACGAGGAGGCTGAAGCTGAGCCCACGGAAAGCGAAGTGGCCAGAACGGTTGGGGTATACACAGTTATTCATTTTGAGTAGACTTTTTCTACAGTCTGAGCACTGCGTTCTGCAGTGCTTTTTCTTTTGCTAATTTATATGCGATTGCTATGTTTTTAACTTTTTGAACGCCAAAAAGAACTTGGAATTTGGAGAGGTTCTTTATTTATGTTTAAGTACAAAAAAAGGAATTTTCATTTAAATTTCACTTAAGCTCTTTAAAGTAAGGATATACATAAAAGACGGGGTGGTGCCACATGAAAAAAATATTGATTCTTGGAGCTTATACCCACATGATCGATGTAGTGAAAACTGCGAAAAACATGGGGTTTTATACGATAATTGCAGACCGCGAACCCGCAGCACCCGCGAAAGCTTTTGCCGATAAAGCATATGATATCAGCACCGGCGACCTCGATCGTTTAGCGAAGATGGCAACGGAAGAAAAAATCGACGGAGTCATCAATGCGTTTGATGACTTTAATACATGGCAGGCGCAGGCATTATGTGAACGCCTTGGCTTGCCGTATTACGCGACAAAAGAGCAGCTGGAAATCTGTTCGGACAAAGCACGGTTCAAAAATCATTGCAGAAAATTCAATGTGCCCGTAATCGAAGAATATGATGTCGATGCCTTACTCCGCGGCGAAGGGAATGCAGAAAGCTTCCCTGTTATCGTCAAACCGGTTGATAGCTATGCAAGCCAAGGAATTACGGTATGCCATTCGCTCCAGGAGTTGAAACAGGGGTATCAAAAAGCGCAGGAGCGCTCAAAAACCGGGACCGTAATTGTTGAGCGGTTCATTGATAATTCGCATGGCGTTGAAATGTATTATACAGTGAAAAACGGAAACATCGTCTTAACGGCCATGACAGACCGGTACGTCCACAAAGTGGCCGACGGTTCTCCTCCGCTGCCGACCGAGACACGTTTCCCTTCCGAGCACTTGAATCATTATGTGGGTGAACTGGATGGCAAAGTCAGAGACATGATCCGAGGAATGGGCATCGATAATGGGTTGCTTTTTATCCAATCGCTTTATGAAAACGGAGAGTTTTACCTGTATGAAATGGGTTTCCGTCTGAGCGGTGAACAGCACTACCAAATCATAGAAAAGCAAACGGGCATTAACCTATTGGAAATGATGCTGGACTTCCAGACTGGCGGAGATCTGGCTGCCTATCCGGTCGAACGCTTTGACAATGGCTACACGAAGTTTTCTGCCTGCAATTTGGCGCTCCTTTTGAATGCTGGGCAGATTGAGAAAATCGTCGGCCTGGAAAGCATACTGGAAATGCCAGGGGTCCTGTCTTTTGTCCAGTTGAAAAAAGAAGGGGACCAAGTCGAAGCTATAGGGAATTACGGCCAAATGCTCGGCAGGTTCAATATCGTCTGCAAAGACGAAAAAGAATTGAACGAGCTTCTAAATGAAATTTACCGGACTATCAAAGTCTTGTCGACGGATGGACCGGACTTGATCGAAGGCAGACGTGCCCCGGTGCCGGAATGCTAAACAGCCAAATAAAGCAGTAAAGAGAAAAAATCCTTGCAGATAGCTGCAAGGATTTTTTCAACCTGTGAAGACTTGGTCGTAAGGGTAGCGGAAGTTCTCTTTTTTCGGTTTGAGCAATAGGAAAAACAAAGTCAGCGGGCCGATGCGGCCGATGAACATCAGGACACTTAAAATCAGCTCACCCAAATCGCTTAATTGCCCGGTGACGCCCATCGATAAGCCCACCGTCCCAAAGGCGGAAACGACTTCAAATGCCAAAGGCAGGAACGGCAGCGATTCTGAAATCGTCAAAAGGAAAATGAAAATCCACACCGTCAAGATCGAGATTGTTGAGATGGCGAGTGAACGGATTGTTATTTCCATGCGGATCGAGCGGCCGAAAATTTCTGGTTCCCTCTGTGAGCGGAGGAAAGCCAGCGTAGCCAAGATGACAACGATGAACGTCGTAAGCTTGATGCCCGACGCAGTAGACGCGCTGCCTCCCCCGATGAACATCAGGATCATCGTCAGCAATAAGGTCGGATCTTCCATGACACTATAATCGACCACGTTAAAGCCTGCAGTCCTTGGCGTGACAGCCGTAAAATAAGCGGCCGAGATTTTATTGCCCAAGGACATGGCACCGATTGTCGCTTTGTTATTGTATTCAAGAACAAGAACCATGATTGTCGCTGCTAAATTGATCAATAGCGTACCCGACACCATCAATTTGGTATGCAATGACCAGCGCTGGAACGATTTATGTTGGTATAAGTCGAGGACAACTGTAAAACCGATTCCGCCGACGATAAACAGGCTGGACAGCAGGAACAGCGCAAATGGCTGATCCTGGACGCCGATTAAATTATCGGGAAACAGAGAAAAGCCGGCGTTATTAAAAGCGGAAATGACATGGAAAATACTTAGATGCAAGGCTTTGCTGAAGCCGAATTCCGGCATCCAGTAAAGGGTGAGGATTGTAATCCCGATCGCCTCGATGATAAAAGCGAAAATGATGATCGATTTCGCCAATTTGATGATGCCGCCAACGGTGTTTTGCGAAAAAGCCTCCTGCAGGTAGAGCCGGTTTTGAAACCCGATTTTTTTGCGGAACATGATAAGGATCGCGACGGCAAACGTCATCAAACCGATGCCTCCGAACTGGATCAATACGAGCAGGACGGCCTCGCCGAAAGCAGTCAGCACCGTTCCGGGATCAAATACGCTCAAGCCCGTCACAGTCGTAGCGGAAGTTGCAACAAAAATCGCATCGGTCCAAGAAATCGGCTCTGTGGTGGCAATCGGCAACTTCAGCAGGATTGTGCCAATGAGAATCAGCAACAGGAAGCTGCCGGAAATCAGTAACGGCGGTGGAATCTTGATTCTTTTTTTGGTAATCGTCAGCACAACGGACACTTCCTTAAGTGGTGAAGCTATTTACTAGAGCGAATCAGGTAAGTAGAAAAAACCGAATTTGGATAAGGATTAAATTACGCTCAATTGATAGCGTTGTCAACTGCTATTTTTATTTGCCGTTATCAGCAATTCAGTTTTGTAAGAATAAAGGAAGAAAGCCGCCGATGTCGTATTAATTACCATAAAGGCGGAAGGCTGGAAATGTGTTAGAGATTGAAAGGGGCGGGGACAATGAAAGCCATCATTATTGAAGCATACGGCGATATCGAGCAATTTAAAGTGGCGGATTTGCCGGAGCCGGACATCGCAGGGCAAGAAGTTTTAGTGGAAGTCCATGCAGTTGCAGTGAATCCGATTGACTGGAAAATCAGAGCCGGTTATTTGCAGGATTATTTGCCTTTTGACATGCCGATTGTTTTCGGATGGGACGTGTCGGGGGTTGTGAAAAAAGTAGGGGCGCAGGTCGCAGATTTTAGGGTCGGTGATCGAGTGCTCGCACGTGCAGATTTGAAAAAGCCTGGCGCGTTTGCGGAAATGATTGCGATTGAGGAGTCACAGCTGGTGAAAAAACCGGAGGAACTGTCATTCGAAGAAGCCGCTGCAATTCCACTTGCGGGAATGACGGCTTGGCAACTGCTTTTTGAAAAAGCGAATTTAGCTGCGGGTGAGACCGTCCTGATTCACGGTGGAGCGGGAGGGATCGGGCTATTTGCTGTCCAGCTGGCAAAACGGGCGGGTGCACACGTGATCACGACCGCCAGCGGCCGCAATAAGGATTTCCTTTTGGCTTTGGGAGTGGATGCGTTTATTGATTACCGGAAAGAGGACTTTCAAAGCGTTGCCGATGGAGTTGATGTCGTGATTGATCTTATCGGAGGCGATGTCCTGGAACGGAGTTATAAGGTTTTGAAACAGGGAGGCAGGCTCGTTTCCGTTGCCGAAAAGCCTGACCAGGAGAAGGCGAAAAGAATGGGCATCACAGCAAGCTACCTTAACAGTAAGATCAAACTCGCTCAATTGGAAGAGCTTGCCGGCTTAGCAGCTGCAGGCGAACTGAAAGTTGAACTGGCGGATGTTTTGCCATTTACACTTGAAGGGGTGAAGCAAGCACATGCTCTGAGTGAAACCCGCCATGTACGCGGGAAAATTATCGTCAAAGTGAAATGACGTGGACCGGGCTTTGCCTGTGCTTCCCCTTAAATTTGGCGCTGCTTCAGCCAGTTATGCTATTATATATTTTATGGAAACTGAAACTATGAAAGATAGAGGTGTTCAATGAAAACCCTTGACCTCGAGAAACAAGTGAAACTGCTGGAAGCGATGCTTGACGGCAGCCGTGTTGCGACCATCGTGACCGATCCTTCGCAGGAAGACAATCCTGTAATTTTTACGAACAAAACCTTCGAACAAATGACAGGCTATACGCGTGAAGAAGTACTGGGGCGCAATTGCCGATTTTTACAAGGCAAAGATACAGAACCGGCAGCGAAAGAAAAAATCCGCAAGGCGGTCCGCCAAAAAGAAGAGTTGATTGTGACATTGAAAAACTACCGGAAAGACGGCAGCGCATTTTGGAACCGCCTGTTCATCAAACCGGTTGAGATTGATGGCGCTTTGTATTTCATCGGCACGCAGACGGACATCAGTTTGGAACGTGCTCAATTTGATGAACTCCAAGCAAGCCAAGCAGAAATTGAAGAAATGATGCTGCCGATTTTATCGATCCAGGAAAAAATCGCAACGGTCGCGCTCGTCGGCACGATGAGCATACATCGTTTTGATTTGTTGAAAGTGAAAGTGTGCGAGTATGTCCAGGAAAACAGAATCGAAAATGTCCTTATCGATATTACAGGTCTGTCATGGGAAGATTCAGTGCCGCTTTTAGGATTTGTCCAGATCCGCGACGCGCTAAGAATCATGGGCAGTGAATTGTGCATCACCGGTATTTCGCCGAAAGCCGCACTCGAGCTGGTCATGCAGGAAGACCGAACAGATAAATTGACCACATATCCGACAATCCAAAAAGCACTTGAAACCGTCGGCAAACATTGATTCCTTTAAGCCAATAAAGACTAGCAGCAGAGCATCCGCTTCTGCTGCTTTTTTATTGCGAAAATTTGGCTGGGCACACCGGTTTTCCATGGTAAACTGAAAACAGAGATAATTTGTCATTTTATGGATTGATTGGCACACAATAACGGAAAAGGGGGAAGCGAATGAAAAATAACGTCATTCTTGAAAAGCTTATGTTCAAAACCCATCGGTTCCATTTCATTAAACTGCAGCAAGAATGTGCCGGAAAAACCATTTTGATCACCGGAGCAAGTTCAGGCATTGGTGAGCAATAGGCATATCTGCTTGCCGAAACCGATTGCCGCCTGATCTTGGTGGCGAGGCGGGCGGAAAAGCTGAGCATGATGAAGGCGGAAATTGAAGCGATGGCTGCGAAAGTGGAAATATTCTCTGCCGATTTGCGAGTAGACCTTGAGCTTGACGCTTTCCTTGATTTTGTCCATCGGCTTGGCACACTCGATTTTGTCGTCAGCAATGCCGGAATATCCATCCATCGTCCCATTTTCCATTCGTTGGGGCGCGACCATGATTTTACGCGGACAAT
This sequence comes from Planococcus sp. APC 3906, assembly GCF_030407685.1. NCBI lineage: Bacteria > Bacillati > Bacillota > Bacilli > Caryophanales > Caryophanaceae > Planococcus > Planococcus sp. APC 3906. Next base: position 154,533 of record NZ_JASDCW010000004.1, read on the forward strand.
GGCGATCAATTACTTCGCCCCCGTGCGGCTTGTCATGTCCTTGCTTCCACTTTTGAAGCAAAGCGGAGGCCATGTCGTCAACGTCTCGACCATCAATGCTCTGATGACACCGATGCCCCATTGGGCTGCTTACCAAGCTTCGAAGTCGGCATTTGATGCATGGTTCCGCTCAGCGGCGCCTGAATTGAACAGCAAGGGCATTGCAGCATCAACGGTATACTTGCCGCTGGTAAGGACGCCAATGATCGAACCGACCGAAGCCTACCGAAAAGTTCCGGCTATGGAAGCCCCCCCGGCTGCCCGATTGATCGGCAGCATGTTATACAGCAAAAAACGCACATGGCGCCCGTGGTGGCTGTGGCCGGTGCAGGCAGCGTCAATTTTACCCATCAAATGCCAGGAAGGCGGAATTAGATGGCGGTATTCCGGTTGTTTCAAATTTTATACAAACTCGGTTACTTGAGCTTCACCGGTGTCTTCCACCTTCTCCGGACCATAAAACAAGACGGCATCAATGCGATGCTGTTATTGCGGATGGCTGAAAAAAGCCATGGCGCCGAAACTGCGTTAATCGACAGCAAAGAAGTCTTGTCGTATCGGGAATTGCTATTGGGCAGCGAAAAGCTGGCACTGATCCTGTCAACGGATTTTGGCGCTTCAGAACACACAAAAACAGCATTTCTATGCTGCAACCACTCCGTATTTGTGCAGGCACTCTTTGCGGCTTCCCAAACTGGCACCGCCATTTACCTATTGAATCCCGGCATGAGTCAAAACCAATTCGATGCCATCGCGGCTGTACATAATTTCGATTTGATTGTTTTCGATGAAGAGTTCGAGCGCTTAATAACGCATACGCCGCACCGGAAAAAGATTGTGAAATGCACGGGGAGCGGAAAAACTTCACTTAAGCACTTAAAAGAACGATTAAAGCGTCCGGAAGTCTGTCTCCAACGCTCGTCGCGCAGTAAAATCGTGCTACTGACAGGAGGCACCACCGGGAAGCCGAAAGAAGCGGAACACAAACCTTCACTATTCAATTTCCTGAATCCGTTCGCCGCCTTATTGGATGAGTTGGATTTGCGCAGCTGCCGCTCTGTTTATATCGCATCGCCGATTTACTATGGCTACGGCATCGCTTTTTTGTTTTCGGTGCTGGCGCTTGGAAAAACAGCAGTTATCCAAGAGCGTTTTGACGCTGGGCAGTCCTGTGAGTTAATCCGTCGACACCAAATCGAAGCCGTTTCTGCAGTGCCGCTGATGATTGAAAAAATGCTCAACCATAATGCAGGGGACCTTCTTTCCTTGAAATGCATCGCTTCCGGCGGTGCAAAGCTGAATCCCGGATTGATTGAAAAAACAAAGGTTGAACTGGGGGATGTCCTTTATAATTTATACGGCACATCTGAGGCGGGCCTGAACATCATTGCAAGACCAAGCGACTTGAACCGCGATATCCGCATGGCAGGAAAAGCGATAAAAGGCGCGAGTTTAAGGATCATGGATAATAGACAAGAGGCTGCTGCTGGCCAAATCGGTGCCTTATGTACCCGGAACGGCTGGTCAATGAGCGGCAAGAACAATACGTGGCTTGCAACCGGTGATTTGGCGTGGAAAGATGCGGAAGGGTTTTATTATTTAAGCGGACGCCAAGATGATATGGTGGTTTCGGCAGGCGTGAACATCTATCCGCTCGAGGTCGAAGGAGCGCTAGCTTGCCATCCCCTCATCATTGATGCGGCTGTTATAGGAGTGGAAGATAAAACTTACGGGCAGATTCTGAAAGCATTCGTGAAGGCGGCTCCGGCGGCCCATTTGACCGAAGAAATGGTGCTGGAATGGCTCAAGCCTCGCTTGGCAAAGGTCCAGCTGCCGCGGTCTGTCGCTTTTGTCAGCGAGCTTCCATATACGGCACTCGGCAAACCCGATAAAAAGAAATTGTTCAATTACCCACTGGAACGAAAGGACGGGATCATCGATGAAAACGGAACTGGAGAAAATGCTGGCGGGGGAAATGTACGATCCGACAGACCCGGAACTGACAGCGCTTCACCGGAAAGCTCGCCAAGCCACTGCTGAATTCAATCAGGAAATGGTCGAAGACCGCAGCCCAGTGCTGAAAAATCTGTTCGGCAAAACGGGCGAGCTGTTCCACATCCGGCCGCCGTTTTACTGCGATTACGGCAGCAACATCAACGTCGGTGAGAATTTTTTTGCGAATTACGATTGCGTCATCCTCGATGTCTGCAACGTCATTATCGGCGACAATTGCATGATGGCCCCCAAAGTCAGCATTTATACAGCGACACATCCACTCGAAGCGGCCGCCCGGAACTCCGGACGTGAATTCGGCAAGCCGGTGACAATCGGCGACAATGTTTGGCTTGGCGGCAATGCCGTTATCGGGCCAGGGATCACCATCGGCAATAATGTCGTGGTCGCTGCCGGCGCGGTCGTCGTAAAAGACGTACCCGATAACGTCGTTGTCGGCGGCAATCCAGCGCGCATCCTGAAAGTAATCGACAACGGCTGAGCGTTCACTTTTCAACCGGCAGCTTTTCCTTGCGCCAGCGGTCCATGCCGCCTTCCAGCTGGTAAAGGTCGGTAAAGCCTTTCTGCTGAAGGGTGTGGGCGGCAGCCTGGCTGCGGTGGCCGGTTTTGCATATCAAGATGACCGGCGTGATCGGGATGATTTTCTGGGCGGCTTTCGATTCACTGCCAAGCGGAAAATGCCTGGCTCCCTCGATATGCCCTTTTTTGAATTCGATCGCTGTGCGGACGTCGACGATCACCGGTTTGGGGTATTTCTCCATCCGGTAAAGCAATTCCTGCGGCGATAGGTTTTTCAAAAACCGCGGCCGGCGGAATAAATTCAGTAAGTTCATCACAAGCTCAACTCCTTTCAAAAAGCTTTTTTCTTTGATTATAACGGCGTTCCGGGTTGCTTGAAAGAATATAATGGATGAAAGGGTTCCAACGCGGAGCTCTTTTTTTATTAGACAAAAAAGAATCATTTGAACATATAAGCATATGCTGATATGCTATTAGAGAAAATAGAGTTTGATTCATCAATTCGAGCAATCGGCAAAGGAGGGAACCGTCATGGCAATAAAAGTGAAAGAACTGGAAATCGAGAAGACCGGCATGGCCCTAAAATTGCTCGGCGACAAAACACGGCTGTCGATGGTGAAAATGCTGGAGAACAATGAATGCTGCGTTTGTGAATTCGTGGAAATCTTTGGAATCAGCCAATCCGCCATCAGCCAGCATCTCCGCAAATTGCGGGATGTGGGGCTCGTAAAGGAAAACCGAAGAGGCCAATGGATTTTTTATTCATTGAACACGTCGAGTGAAATGTATGAGCTCGTCTTAAAGGTCCTGGAATTCGTTCCAGATCAAAACAGCCGCCTCAAAGAGCTCGAAAAGCAAGGGCTCCGCATCAATTGCTCCATATAAAACTACTGACAGAATAGGGGATTTTCACATGACACAAAAAACATTGTATTTTCTATGCACAGGCAATTCATGCCGCAGCCAAATGGCTGAAGGCTGGGGAAAAAAGATTCTAGGCGACGAATGGCGCGTCCTGAGCGCAGGAATTGAAGCGCATGGCTTGAACCCGAACGCCGTTAAAGCGATGAATGAAGTGGGAATCGATATTTCAAACCAGACATCCGATATCATCGATACAGACATTTTGAACAATGCGGATTTTGTTGTGACGCTGTGCGGCGACGCAGCAGACAAATGCCCGATGACGCCGCCGCATGTAAAGCGCGACCATTGGGGCTTTGAAGATCCGGCAAAAGCGCAAGGGACGGACGAAGAAAAATGGGCTGTGTTTCAGCGCGTAAGCGACGACATCGGTGCACGCATTCAGAAATTCGCGGACACTGGCGAATAAATCCGGAAATAAGCTGAAGCCATGGACATCCTAAGCTGAAAGAGGTGCCAATGATGAACAAAATAGAAATTTACGACCCAGCGATGTGCTGCTCGACAGGCGTCTGCGGACCAAGTGTGGACCCGGAATTGACGCGGCTGGCATCAGCTGTTTATTCACTTGACAAAAAAGGCTTTGATATCAAGCGTTTCAATTTAGCGAACGAACCGGCTGCATTTGTGGAAAATGCGGTAGTCAACCAGGCATTGGCCGATAAAGGGCCGGAAGCGTTGCCGTTGGTGTTGTTGAACGGCGAAATTGTCAAAGTGGCGGCTTACCCGACAAATGATGAATTCGCGCAATGGTTCGGCCTAACGCCGGAACAGTTGCAGGAAAAACCGAAAGTGAAACAATCCATCAAGTTTTCACTCTAAGGAGGAGTTTCATGTACCCGTTATTCAATCCGAAAAATGTCGAACTGACTCCTTTCCTTTTTTATACCGGCAAAGGCGGCGTCGGTAAAACGTCTGTCGCTTGTGCGACTGCAGTTGCGCTCGCTGACCAAGGGAAAAAAGTGCTGTTGGTGAGCACCGATCCTGCTTCAAACTTGCAGGATGTGCTGAGTGTGGAATTGACGGGCGAACCTGTCGAAATCCCGGCGATACCAAATTTGTCGGCTGCGAATATCGATCCGGAAGCAGCTGCGAAAAGCTACCGTGAAAAAACGGTCGGCCCGTACCGCGGCAAATTGCCGGATGCGGTGCTCGCAACGATGGAAGAGCAATTGTCCGGTGCCTGTACGGTGGAAATTGCCGCGTTTGACGAGTTTTCTCGCCTGCTGTCAGACGAAGCGGTGCTCGAACAATATGATCATGTCGTATTCGATACAGCACCGACAGGCCATACTTTAAGGCTTTTGCAATTGCCGTCCGCATGGAGCGGTTTTTTGGAAACGAGTACACACGGTGCTTCGTGCCTCGGTCCGCTTGCCGGACTTGAAGGCAAGAAGGAAATGTACGCAAAAGCAGTTGCCGCGTTATCGGATTTCAAAAAGACGACCTTGCTGCTTGTTGCCCGGCCGGATGTGTCATCGTTAAATGAAGCAGCCCGCGCAGCCCATGAGCTGAAAGAAATCGGCGTTGAAAACCAACTCCTGATCGTCAATGGCGTTCTCCAAACGCGGCATCCGGAAGACGCTGTTTCCAGCGCATTCTATGACCGGCAGCGCCGTGCATTGAAAGATGCGCCAACCCTTTTAAAGCAAGTTATGACATATGCTTTGCCATTCGTAGCGTATTCATTGACCGGAGCCGACAACTTGCGCCATTTATTCAGCTTTTACAGCATAACAACAGCTGCAGAAGCGAATACGTCAGAAACGGCAGAAATGCCCGGACTGGACCGCGTCATCGCTGATTTCGAAGCCAATAACACCCGCGTCATCTTTACGATGGGCAAAGGCGGAGTGGGCAAAACGACAGTGGCGTCCGCCATTGCTGTAGGGCTTGCCGAAAGGGGCCATCGCGTCCATTTGACGACAACCGACCCAGCTGCCCATTTAGGCTACACATTCGGCAGCGGGCAAGTCAATGAGCGTTTGTCCATCAGCCGCATCGATCCTGCGGCAGAAGTCGCTAATTACAAAGCTGAAGTTCTCCAAGCTGCCGGTGACGGCCTGACCGAAGAAGAACTTGCTTATTTGAAAGAAGACATGGAATCGCCGTGTACCGAAGAAATCGCCTTGTTCAAGGCGTTTGCCACCGTTGTCGACAAAGCGGACGATGAAATCGTCGTCATCGACACTGCTCCAACCGGCCATACCTTGTTATTGCTCGATTCAACCGAAGCGTACCACAAGGAAATGAGCCGTTCGGCGGGAGACGTGCCAGACAGCGTGAAAAAGCTGCTGCCGCGTCTGCGCAATCCGAAGGAAACCGGCGTCGTCATCGTCACATTGGCGGAAGCGACACCCGTGCTGGAAGCGGCACGTTTGCAGGAAGATTTAAAACGGGCGCAGATCAATCCGAAGTGGTGGATCATCAATCAAAGCCTTTATGCCGCTAAAACCGAAGATCCAGTATTAAGAGGGCGCGCCGCTTCTGAAAAACAGTGGATTCAAAAAGTGGTGGATGAGCTTGCAGCCAAGTACGCTGTGATTCCGTGGCTTGCTGAAGAAAAAATCGGCTATGATAAACTGAAGGAATTCAGCAACTAAAACTTGAGAATCGAAAGGCGGAATGGACAATGGAAAAAGCGTATCAGGAATTGGTTAAAGACAAGATTTATGTTGGCGGAGCGGCAGATGCACAAGCAGCGGCTGATAACGAAAAAGTGGACGTCGTCATCGATTTGCGCGCCGAAGCTACGCAAGAAGATACGGATTACAACCGCATCGTCTGTCCGATCATTGAAGACTCAGAAGAGCATCAAGACGAGTCTATCAAAAAAGCGATCGACCAAGTTAAAAAAGCCTATGACAGCGGCCAAAAAGTATTTTTCCATTGCGGCGGCGGAAGCAACCGCGCAGGTACGGTAGCAGTCGGCACCTTGCTGGCCCTCGGAAAAGCAGATACTATTGAACAAGCTGAGAAAGACGCAACGGCGATCCGTTCAAAAATCAACGTAAGACCAGAATTCAAAGAATCCTTGAAACGGATTTTCCCAGAAGCATAAACGTGTAAGGAGAGATGGACGATGATTATTACTGACGAAGCAAAAAAATACATCGAGACAGTCCTTGAAGACAATAAAGCCGAAGGAATCCGCATGTACGCCGTTGAAGGCGGCTGCTGCGGTCCGTCAATCGGCTTATCGCTGGACGCTCCGGAAACGGACGACCAAGTTTCCGAAATCAACGGCATCAAAATCGCGATTGCCCCACAAGCCCTATCAGCGACTGAAGACATGACATTGGATTTTGAAACAACAGGCGAACAGTCTGGCCTGACCATGGTCGGTGCTCCCGGTTGCTGTTAAGCAGAAGAGAAGAATGAGAAATAGCCAGTTGCTGTTAAGTGCAGCAACTGGCTATTTTTTTGGTTGATAATTAAATTTAGATGGTACTCTCTTCGATCTCTATAATAGTTGAATAAAAGAAGAGATTCTTTGGACTCCGCTCAAATCGCTTTGAGAATGGCATAGAGGATTTCTTTGTCTCTGCCTCTGTCTCTACAACGCTGTGTTAACTTCGAGACATGAAAAACCGTTGCAACACTGCTCTAGCTTTAATGAAACCCCGTTACATTTTTACGCTAGATAAGTACTTGATAAAATCAGCTATCTTGTAGATACGGGGAAAAACTGCCGAGACGCCTACAAAAAGAGCTCTGCTCCTGTCTCTGCATCGCTGCGCTAGCTTCGAGACATAAAAACAGTTGCAGCGCTTTGCGCTTCGTCGCAAAGACATGGGCCTCGCTAGCTTCGGTCCATGCCTTGCCCGCGGCAAGCGAGGCAGTTTTTCGGAGTATAGAAAGTCATTTAAATATACTTGCAAAATGCAAATAATAAATGTAGAATAAACCTGAGGTGAACAACATGGAAACGAAAAGAGAATTGTTCCAGACGATGGTTAAACGTTTTGGGCTATTGAACCGCAATTGCTGTGAAGTAGGAAGCTTGGACATTACCATGGTTCAAAGCCAGATCCTATATGAAATCAGCAAGCGCCAACATGCACCAATGCAGGAAGTCGCTGATGCGTTGGGCACAGATATATCAACATTCAGCCGCCAAATCCAGAACATGATCAAATTGGACTTGGTGAAGAAGTCGCCTTCTGAAGGGGATAAGCGCATCTATCTCTTGTCGCTGACCGAACAAGGCGCTACAGTGGCACAAGAAATCCAAAGGGAAATGGAAGCCCATCTGGAAGAAATATTTTCACATATGAACGACTTTGAAAAAGAAACGGTGCTGCGGTCGATGGCATTATTGAATCAGGCAATGGCTAAATCGAGTGTCTGCTGCAAACCGATTTTTTAAGCAAAATTAATACTTGCAAAAATCAAGTTTTAACGGTCCGTAAATTAAAGGAGGTAAAGAACATGTCCAGTTTTAAAAATTGCTGTAACCCAGTTGTTTCAAAAACTCCCATCCATTTCACGTTGCCGAAAAAAGACAATCGATCACTGCCGGTTGCGATCATCGGAGGAGGCCCTGTAGGATTGGCGGCAGCCGCACATCTGGTGAAAGCGGGTGAACCGTTCATCCTGTTGGAAGCGGGGCCATCGATTGCCCATCATGTCTTGCAATGGGGACACGTGCGTTTGTTTTCGCCATGGCGCTATAACATAGACAAAACCGCAAAGGAATTGATGGAGCGCAGCGGCTGGTCCGCACCGGAAGATGAAGAACTTCCTACTGGGAAAGAACTGGCAGAGAATTATTTGATTCTACTTGCACATGTGCCTGAAATCGCTCCATCCATCTGGACCGATGCGAAAGTGGTCGCAATCAGCAGAAAAGGGCAGGACAAGATGAAGACGGCCAACCGGGAATCGCTGTCGTTCATCCTTTACATTGAAAATGCACAAGGACAGCCGCGCCGGATTGAAGCAAAAGCTGTCATCGATGCAAGCGGCACTTGGGGCCAGCCCAATCCACTCAACGCTTCCGGTGTCTGGACTCGCCAGGAAAAAGCGTTGCATAATCGAATTCATTACGGCATAGCCGATGTGAAGGGACCGAACCGGCAACAATACGCAGGGAAACATATTGCGGTTGCGGGAGGGGGCCATTCGGCGATCAACACGATTTTGGAGCTGGCGGAATTTGATGATGTAAAAATCAGTTGGATATTGCGCAAGAACAACGTCCAGCAAGCTTACGGCGGAGAGGAAAAAGATGCATTGGAAGCACGCGGCGAACTTGGTTCGCGCATCCATGAGCTGGTGGATTCCGGCCGCATAAACGTCTACACGCCTTTCCATGTTCAGCATGCTGAAAAAAAAGGGAAGCCATTTCGCTGGAAGGCGAAATGAAAGGCCAGCCATTTGTTCTGAGCGGCATTGATCATATCATTGTCAATGCGGGAAGCCGGCCGGATTTTTCTCTCCTCAGTGAAATCCGCATAAGCATCGACCCGGCGACCGAAAGCGTTGAAGCGCTCGCGCCGCTGATCGACCCGAATCTCCATAGTTGCGGAACCGTCCGCCCCCACGGCGAAAAGGAATTGCGGCAGCCGGAGAAAGATTTCTATATCGTCGGGATGAAGAGCTATGGCCGCGCGCCGACGTTCTTGATGGCAACCGGTTACGAACAGGTGCGGTCAATCGTTGCGCATCTGACCGGCGACTTCGAGTCCGCTGCAAACGTTGAACTGGAGTTGCCCGAAACCGGCGTCTGCAGCACAAATCTTAACAGCGCATCTGCAGCATGCTGTTAAAGGAGGAATTCGGATGACTGTCAATCACGGCGGGAATCTCAATGAGGCATATTTCATTTCTTACCTGAAGCTCATCATGATTTCAAGGGAGTGCGACGCGGCATGAGCGGAGAACTTCGCTTTTGAAACATTCTTTGGCAGTGACCCGGCCAAATACGGTCCACAAACCTTTGAACGCTTCAAAAGATCCCTTGCTTCGTTAAAGTGAACCATCAGCAAAGCACCCAGTGAAAATTTCACTGAGTGCTTTTTTTGGAAGGAAACTGGCTGTCGGAAGAGAATGTATAAAGATGAAATTGATTTTAGAACGGAGGAATTAGGTGAACACCAGTACAATTGTTGCCGTTATCGCAGTTTTGGCTTTGTATTTCTTAGCCAGCCAGTTTATTTTAAAGAAAAAATTGAAAATAAAAGCGGACACTGGCAGCATATTCCATCAGGACAGGAAGAAGCTGTTTATCGCCATCGATGGTGGCTTGCTGCTGTTGTTTGTGATTGGCATGATGGTTTTATTCGTCGAAAATGACATAAGCAATTTCCCAGGCATCGTCGCGATCATTCCGCTATTTGCTTTGCCTTTCTTGCTCGGCGTTAACCACGCGATCGAACAATGGCTGCTGCATCGTCCGGAAAAAGCGTATTGGCATGAAATCCTCAGCGCTGCTGTTATGCTCGTACTGTTCGCTGTTATTTGGGCAGGGGAAAAATAACGGCTGTATAAACTCATTCTGGAACAGGAAAGCGCTTTTTCAGGTATAAAGAAGAGGCAAACACTAGCCCAGCCAGCAGAAGGGAAGCCAGCAGCGCCGCGGTTTCTCCCCAGCGGTCTATGGCCACGGTGTAAGCAAGGGGGGACGCAGCCGATACCAAAAAGCTTGGCACCAGCAATTTGCCGACGAATGTACCATAGGTTTTGTGGTCGAACAGGGCGAGCGGCAACGTACCGCGTGTAATCGTCATCAAGCCGTTCCCGGCACCGAATAAGAACGCGAAAATGAATGCGCTGATTACAATCTCGGTGCTTGCCAGACCGAACAAGAAACAAATCGGCAGGATGGCTGAGGCTAGAACCGTCAAAGTCAACGGATGGACCCGGCTGCCGAACAGCACTTCACAGACCCGCGCGAACGATTGGCCGATGCCGCGAAGCGTCGACGCCCAAACAGCAATGCCCGCCACTACGCCTAGGCCGGACAGTATATTGATCATATGGGTCGACATGCCGGAATTCAGGAAATTCAGCACCATGAAGATGAACGCGTAAACGGTACCGGCAGTGACCCTTTCTGAGCCATCGGCAGCCAACGGTTTCATGGCAGGAAGCGTACTGCTGCCCTCGTTTTGGCTGTCGGTAAACTTGCCGTTTGGTATCGCCAAATGGAGCGGGATGGTCAATAGTGCAAATAAGGCATAGACATAGAGCGCAGCGCGCCAGCCGATGGATTCTGCCAGAAAAAAGCCGATCGGCCAAAAAATGGTGGAAGCAAGGCCGCCTAGAAGCGTGATTTGGGAAATGGGGCGTTTTGCCCCGGCACCGGCAATTCGTGCAAGCGAGGCGAATGCGGCATCATAAAGTGAGAGCCGCATCGCGAGCCCCAACACAATCCACGACAAATAATAGCTTGCGAGTGAATGGGAAAGAGCGATGCCGAAACAGCCGATTGCCAGAAGCAAAGAACCCGCAGACATGACTGGCCGTCCGCCGTACAAATCGATCAACCGTCCGATCCAAGGGGAAGTGAGGCCCATGACGGCAAGCGCCACTGAAAATCCGCCGTAGACTTGTGTGCCGCTCCATCCCATATCCGCTCCAATCCTGGCACCGAATGCGGCAATGAGGTAATAGGAGACACCCCAGCCAATCAGCTGCGACAGTCCTAAAAACCATATCGTTTTTCGCGTGATCATGCACTCACCCCCGAGTAATCGCTTTAAGGATAGTATAGGATTTCAACGCGATGATTTACATAGCTTGTCTAAAATTTTATGGGAAACAGTTTAGAAGATGATAAAGAAAAGGATGATCCTCATGAACAATTACATTTGCACCACCTGTGGCGTGCAGTACGAAGCGGCCGAACAATCGCCCGATCATTGCCGGATCTGCAGTGAAGAGCGCCAATACGTGAATCCGAAAGGCCAAAACTGGCTAACATTGGAGGACATGCTAGAGCAAGGCAATTACGTCAACGTGATACATCCGGAAGAATCGGGCCTCCACAGCATCCATACGACACCTGATTTTGCGATTGGGCAAACGGCGTACCTGATTGAAGGGAAAACTTCCAATTTGTTATGGGATTGTGTCACTTACCTGGACCCGGCAACGATTGCGGAAATTCAGGATTTCGGAGGAATAAACGCGATTGCGTTGTCCCATCCGCATTATTATTCAACACAAGTCGAGTGGGCCGAAGCATTTGATGCCAAAATTTACATCCACGAGGACGATAAGCAATGGGTCACACGCCCAAGTGAACGGATCGAGTTCTGGTCCGGCGAATCCATTGAGTTGGACAGTGATATCACGCTTCACCGCATCGGCGGACATTTTAAAGGGGCGGCAGTGCTGGAATGGCACGGCGGCAATCACAGCCAAGGAGTACTGCTGACGGGCGACATTGTGAGGGTTGCTGCAGACCGTGATTGGCTGACGTTCATGTACAGCTACCCGAATTTTATCCCATTGCCGGCGTCCACTGTTTCGCGCATGGCAGACCAGATGCTAGAAATGAAATTCGACCGCATATACGACGCGTTCCACCGCATCATAGAAGCTAGAGCGGCAGAGAAAGCCCAGAAATCAGCGAAGCGTTATGTCGCGGCATTGAGTGGGGAATTGTTCGAAACTTAGCCAGCAGCCGCGGAATTCAGCAGTATAAAGGTTTTTGCAGGAATTGAACTGGAAAATAGCGTATCTTAGAGATAATAAGCGCTTTGCAGCCCAAGCTACATCGTGGAATTTAACGAAGAAACAGGGGAGATTGTCAATGGACATGCCAAAGGAATCTGAACTAACCGCGCTATTCGAAGCGCCGCCGAAACGAAGCGATGAGCTGGTGGAATTTTACTACGACACCTCGACATTCACTGCCGAAAATGAAAGGCAGTCCATCATGGCCGTCGTGTCTCCGTTTTACAATGAATTCACATTGATCGTCACGGAAAAAGACGACCAAGAAGCCGTATCGACCATCAAATTGCGATCAGTCGAAAAGATGGAAATTGTAGAAGATATGCCTGCATCATTGCGGATTATCCATGCGATATCAGAAAGCTATTACAATACGATTGAAATCACGTTAAAACCAAAGTTCAAAATGGCCTTGCACGAACATTACCAATGAACCGGAAAGGCGGGCGGATATGGGAAATCTAACTCCGAAACTTTACGATATCGCAATGAAACCTTTTGAAAAGAGCCGGTTTTACCAAATCCGAAAATCCATCGCGGGCAATGCGCAAGGAACGGTGCTTGAAATCGGCTCTGGCACTGGCATCAACTTTCCATTCTACCGAAAAGCGGATTCGGTCGCGGCAATCGAGCCGGATGAAGCGATGCGGAGCCGGTCCCAGCAACGCGCAGCGGAAGCTGAAGTGCCGATCCGAACATACGCGGCCAAAGCTGAAGCATTGCCGTTTGGGGATGATATTTTTGACTCAGTCGTAGCGACATTGGTATTCTGCACGATTCCCGAACCGGAAAAAGCATTGCGTGAAATCCAGCGCTGTGCCAAAAATGGTGCGAAATTATACTTTTTCGAACACGTCCGGATGGATCAAAAACCCATAGGCTTCCTGCAAGATGCCATGACACCATTGTGGCAGAAAGTGGCTGGCGGCTGCCATCTCAATCGAGACACTTTAGCGCTGATTCGTAAATCCGGATTAACGGTCCTCGAAGTGAAGCCGATGTACGACGGGCTGTTTTTAGCGATCACATGCATTAATGAAAAATAAAAAGCATTCAGCATCTACAGCTAAAATGAATGTACATAGAAAGGCCGGGCAAAGGGAATTACCCCTTTGCCCGGCCTTTTACGATTTTTCTATTTCTTGTCAGCAGGCAAGGTTTCCGACAAACGGAAAGCCGCAATCAGCCCAGCGCTGAACGGCAAAATGGCAACCAAACCGATTGCCCATTCAATGTTAATGACATCCGTTAAGATTCCGGCGAACAAAGCGCCGAATGCATAGCCGCTGTCCCGCCAGAACCGGTAAACGCCCATCGAAGAGGCGCGCCATTCCGGTGTCGCCACATCGCTGACAGCCGCTTGCAGCGTCGGGTAGACCATCGCGGTTCCGAGACCCAACAACACAGCCCCGGCAATCCACAAGGAATACGTGGAAGCGGCCAAAATCAGCCAAAGTGAAAGCGCCTGCAGCCACATGCCGCCGACGATGAACCATTTGCGTCCGAAACGGTCGCTGAGCGCACCGGTGAACAATTGGAAAAATCCCCAAGACGCTGGATAAATCGCGACAATAAGGCCGATTTCGGGGACCCCAAGGCCGGAAGCGGCGAAGAAAATAGGGAATAGCCCCCACGCCATGCCGTCTTTCAAATTCGTGCTGAGACCCGCAAAAGTGACACTGGCCAAGTTTTTGTTCTTGAACGTCGTTTCCATAAACACTTCGCCAGCAGTCATTTTAGGTGCGGCAGGCGATTTGGCGGATTGCAGCTTGACGAATTCTTTCGTGTCCTTTACAAGTAATGACAAGATGAAGCCGATGGCGACAATCCCAATGCCTAGATAAAAAGGCTCTGGGCGTGGAGAATAGCTGGATGCGATAAAACCGGAAACAACAGCCATCGCTGCAACGCCTGTATACCCCGCAAACTCGTTCAGCCCCACAGCCAAACCGCGCTGTGACGGCTTGGAGATATCAATTTTCATATTGACGGTCATTGACCAGGCAAGCCCTTGGTTGATGCCGAGGAAAATATTCGCCACCACAATCATCCACCATGAAGATGCAAAAATGACCATTAGCGGAACGAGCAGCCCGAAACTCCAGCCGAGCAATAGCACTTTCTTGCGGCCAAGCCGGTCTGCAATAGCGCCTGCAAAATAATTGATGATGGCTTTTGAAAAACCGAAACTGATGATAAATGACAATGCCGCACTTGTTGAAGCCAAACCGAATTCTTCTTCACCGATGATCGGTAAAATGGTCCGCTCCAGCCCGACCATGGAGCCGACAAAGAAATTGGTTACGACGAGCAAGGCGAAATTGACGAAGTTTTCTTTGATCCCAAACTGAATTTTTTTCATTGTTCCTCCTTGAAACGCCATGCCGCAGCATTTTCTAGCTATATTATTATTACTATATACTATCTTGTCGCAATAAAAGCGACAATCATTCTGCCTAGGAGTAAATGAACGCATTGATTTTTCCGCTACCTCTATCTGTAAAATAAAACTTCCTATATAATTAATCGATATGCAGCTAAAAGTTGCTAATATTAGGGATTCTTGTATGCTATAAGGTAATTAAAAAGATGTTGAAACTGGGGGATTTGTTTTGTTTTCCACATTTATCTCTTTCCTATTTGAAGTGGCTGTATCAGGAACCGGCAGCTTTGCGGGATTGGACTCTAAAAAAATAGACAGCCATATAAAAGAGCTTAATGGACAACAATGGTTCAACAGCTTCTATACAGATGAAAAATACCGCAGCCTTTTCTTTGGCAACGTCCATGTAAGGAAGAAACTCCAGAACCGCATGTACGTTAAGCGCTTGCTGGTATCTGAAAAAGCGCAGAAGTCGTTTGAACATTACCTGCAAAAGCAGATCAATAAACGCAAGCCAAAATGATAAGGAGTGCCTGCATGTTTAACAAAATCTTGGCTCTCTTTTTCAAGGATGACACCGAAGAAGAAGGCAATGGAAATCAAGAAAAACTGGATACCCCAGTAAGAAATAGAGTAGAAGAACGGAAAGCCACAAGTAAAATCCGCAATATTGGCTTGCTGAATGAGCATCTTAAAGACTTTTATTTTGGAGGCTTCCAATCGATCACAAACTTTGAATTGAAATTCACCATCGACTTCGGCGAACCGCATTCCCTTTTAGCCATCAACTTTCTTTACGAGGAAGAAGAGCGGGAATTCGATGTGCTGCTGCACTTCCTTAATCCCCTAAGCCTGGATCTTTCAGGGATTGGCAGAACGTTTGATATCTCCATATACATGATGGATTTAACCGAATTCGGATGGGAAGACACGCGATTTGAAGTGGGAGATTACGAAGACAACTCACTGCATTTCTACTGCGCAGCGATTGAACTTGCATCGGTCAGCGAAAGGCCCGAGCGCCGGACAAGCTATCAAAGCAATACATAAAAATACCCCTCTATTAAACTAATTGTGAACCAATCAAGACCGCAACTTGAACAAGACTTACTGCATGGGAGTTGTATTGATGACTGCTTTACTTTTTTTCTTTCTTGAAAACATGGCGCTGATTATCGCGCTCATGTACCTGGGCTTAAAAACGAAAGAGACTTTATTCCTCGACTGGACAAATCCTGTCAGGCAGCGATGGGCCATCTCCATCTTTATCGGCTTTCTGACATTTTCAATTATGTATAACCCGTTCATGTATGAAGGGATGCGCTTGGATCTGAGAGAAGTTCCGCTATTCTTCATTTCATACGTAGGCGGTTGGCAAGCGGGCTTGTTGTCAGCGGTGTTGCCCGCATTCTACCGCGGTTCGATGGGTGGGCCGACCGTGGTGATCGGCATCATCCAGTCGATCTTGCTGCCGGTATTAATCGGAGGCCTTTTCCATGACAGAAAACCGGCTAACCAATTTTTTGTCATCTTGAACATCAAAAGAATGATGGGCGCCTTTGTTGTTTTTGAAGCGATTAAATCGATTTGGATGTACCTCGCGACCCCGGCAAATACTATTGTCACGTTAGGCATGGTCTTTTTTGCGGCGATTGCCGTGCTGGCAATGGGGTTGATCCTCAACGGTGAAAACCGCAATCTTGTTTTGCGGAAAGAATTGGAATTCTACTCCAATCAAGACCCCATGACACACTTGCCGAACATCCGCTATTTCAAAAACCATGTGGGCAAATTAGTCGATAATGGGACACCGCTGGCGATCGTCATGCTGGATGTCGATTATTTCAAAGTCTACAACGACACGCACGGACATCAAAAAGGCGACGCTGTGCTGCGTTCCATTGCGCAAATCCTCAAAGATTCGACGCGCAAAGAAGACTTTGTCGCGCGCTACGGCGGAGAAGAATTCATCGTATGCCTGAACAATCCAAACAATACCCAAGAAGCTGCATTGATGGCGGAAAGAATCAGACAAAATGTCGAAGCTTATCAATTTGAAGGAGAAGCCAAACAGCCTGAAGGGACATTGACTGTCTCCATGGGCATGAGCTGTCCTATGGATCTGAAAAGCCTCGAAGACATGATTGAAGAAGCCGATCAAGCATTGTACCAATCCAAACGACAAGGTCGTAACCGCGTTACCGTATTTAAAGCAAGCGCGTAATCATATCAAAGAAACACTCTGGCGCATTTTGCCAGAGTGTTTTTTAAATGGAGTCGTTTTGGGTTAAGTGAATGTGTTCGTAAAAGTATGGGGGATTGGTGAACGTTCGTAAAGTGTTTTGGCACGTTTACGAACGTTCTTTTGCCTCTTTTTTGGCAGTTTTCAGGGCGTTCGGAAAAGTGTACTTTTACGAACGGTTTTATCTTTAGTATAAAAGTTACTCAGGTGATTTCTAACTTTGTGGAAATTAATGTTAATATATAGATATAAGTGTTTAATAAATTTGAAAGTAATAAAAGTGCAGTTAAGTTACATTTAACCTTTAATGAATTGGAGAGCATTAAATATCTTGTGTAAATAACTATGCAAGGAATTCTTATAGTGTATGAAGTTAATATATGAGGAATTATCGATAGGGAAGTGATTTTATTGAGGTCACTTCCTTTGCTGTTCGTTTAAGTGTACTTATACGAATTGTTTACTTTCAAATTAACTTACTAGATTTCAACAATAAACCGGTTCGTTCAAATTTAATCAAGTGAACAGCAATGAAGAGACAACACTATCAACTGTCTATCTTAATAAACGCTAAGTATGTGATGGTAAGCATTAAATGACGTTGCTGCGCTTACAACAGTAATCTGTGTAGTTTGTTCAATGTACATAGGAGCCCTTTTAACATTTTCATCATCTAAACAATATACATAAGATTTCCTCACAAAGTTAAACTATAGATGTTCTGTGAATTATTCAAAGCTGTATCCGCAAAATTAAAATTTTCACATTTTTTTATACATAACTTAAAGTAAAAGCAAGCTCAAGAATAGCAAGACGACTCATCTAAAACTGAAAACCAATGAGTTCATCCCTTCTATTCCAGAACTTGCTGTTAACTAAAACCAGTATTTTGTTTCATTTCTCTGGAGTGTATCAAGTCCTTCTTTTCATAATTAATCGAGTAATCGCTTTCTCTAACTCGATGATACTGAAAATCACAACTCCGAGTGCTGCTGGAATTATCCAGTACTCAATTCCAAGCGGTACGGTTCCAAATGCAGTGTTCATAAAAGGCACGTAAAGGATGAGCACCTGCAGGAGAATAAGCACTCCAGACACGAGAAATGCAACTTTGTTTTTGAAAAAGTTCTTGTTAAACGCGAAACCTGTTTCATTTCGTACATTATACAGATGGAACAACTGCAGAATGACAATCGTATGCAGCACGACGGAATTGAGCAGTGCCTGATCATTCGTTTCATTTAGCAGCAATCTATAAAACCCAAAGGTAGTACCACCGATTAAAAGAGAGACGAAGATGATGCGGAAAATATAATAAGGTGTAAGGAGCGGTGTTTTTATTGGGCGTGGCGGCTTGTCCATCGCTCCTTTTTCCAGGGGCTCAAATGCTAAAGCAAAAGAAACGGTAATTGCAATCACCATGTTAATCCAAAGAATCTGCACCGGTGTAACCGGCATAACAGTGGCTCCGATTAAAATCGCGATGATAATTAAGAGCGCCTGTGCACCGTTAGTTGGCAGTAAAAACAGAATCGTTTTCTTCAAATTTGCATAGACTCTGCGTCCTTCCTCGACTGCTCCAACTATCGTTTCAAAGTTGTCGTCTACAAGGACCATTTGTGCCGATTCCTTTGCAACTTCTGTTCCTTTTATACCCATCGCAACTCCGATGTCCGCACGCTTCAGCGCAGGGGCATCGTTTACTCCATCGCCTGTCATTGCAGAAACATTGCCTTTTTTCTGTAATGCTTTAACGAGGCGAAGTTTATTATTGGGACTTGTTCTCGCAAACACATCGTTAGATAGAACAGACTCTTCCAGTTCTTCGTCCGACATTTTATCAATTTCTCTTCCTTCAATTCCATTTTTTCCATCACCAATACCTAACTGGCTGCTGATTGCAAGTGCTGTATCAAGATGGTCCCCTGTGATCATCTTGACGCCGATACCTGCTCGGTGGCAGTCTGCAACAGCGGAAATTGCTTCCTCACGTGGCGGATCGATGATGCCTGTCAATCCAAGCAAACGAATGCCGCTGGTGAGGTCCGCGTGCTCAATCTCCTCTTTCATCTTGTCCACTTCAATGACCCCAGCTGCAAGTACACGCTCTCCTTTGGATGTTCTGCTGTACATTGCTTTTTCCCAGGGCTCACGTGTGAAGTCCCCAGCTGCTTCTGCCATATCTAACAGACGATCTGGTGCACCTTTTACAAAAATCCGCTTTGTATCCGCCACTTCAATTAACACAGCCATGTACTTATAGTCAGAATCAAAGGGAATTTTAGAAATGATGGAATGTCTCGGAATTGGAGCAGAAGCTTTTTCAGCAACAGTTAATAGGCAACCCTCTGTCGGCTCTCCGCTCATTGTCCACGTTCCGTCCTCTTCTTGCTGCAGAGAAGCATCGTTACATGTTTTCATTGCAGTCAGTAGCTCATATATCTGCGCGTGTTCCTTTACTTGCAATACAGACCCATCCTCGAGTATTTCTCCATTCGGATCGTAGCCAGTGCCAGTCACTTCGTACATTTTTTCATTTGTAAGCAGGGTGGTGACAGTCATTTCGTTTTTTGTCAGTGTCCCGGTTTTATCTGAGCAGATGACAGAAACAGCGCCAAGCGTTTCCACAGAAGGAAGATTCCGCACAATGGCGTTGCGCTTCACCATATTCTGAACTCCGAGAGCCAAAATAATCGAGATGATTGCCGGGAGCCCTTCCGGAATCGCTGCTACAGCGAGACCGATAATGTAGAGCAGCAAGTCCGTTGGAGCATAGTCGCGGAAAAAGAATCCGAATGCGTAGATGAATAGTGAAGCACCGACGATAAACAAAGCAATTGTTTTACCGAAGCGGTCCGTCTGATTCATAAGCGGCGTTTTCAACTCATCTACTTCACTGACTGACTCATTAATTTTTCCTATTTCCGTATCTTTACCGGTAGCTATGACGACACCGGTTCCGCTTCCTGACGTGATCGATGTGCTCGAGAAAAGCATGTTTGTTTGGTCACCTAATACAGTATCTTCACTCAAAGGACCGGTCTGCTTTCTTGCAGAAACAGATTCACCGGTAAGTGCGGCTTCTTCTGCCCCTAAATTCGCAGCAGTTAGAATTCGAATATCTGCCGGTACTTTATCTCCTGCATTCAGTATCACTATATCCCCTGGAACCAGATCTGCAGCTTCAATTTCCTGGCGTTTTCCTTCTCTGATAACTACTGCATCAAGAGACAGCATGTTTTTTATTCCTTCAAGCGCTTTCTCTGCCTTGCTTTCCTGCAAAAACCCAATGGTGGCATTAATTACGGCTACTAATACAATAATCCCCGTGTCAATGTAGGACCCGAGCAGAAATTTAATAACTCCTGCTACAAGCAGAATATAGATCAGAATATCATTAAAGTGTTTGAAAAATTTAACGAAACTATTCTCCGCTTTTTTTTCAGGCAGTTCATTTTTTCCATACGCTTCTAATCGCTCTTCAGCATTTGAAGCGGTGATCCCCTGATCAAAATCCGTCTTTAACTCTTCTACAACGTCTTCTACTGATAGAGAAAACCACTTTTTGTTCATAACTCCTCCTTATAGTGAATTTGACTTTTGATATAATTAACCGATTATATACAATATGCCCGTATATTTGTAAATTGTCAACTCAAGTCGAACGAGGCAAGAAACTCATGAATACCTCAAATGGCGTATTGTAATTCAGTACTTTCCGGGGGACCTGATTGAATACTAGGAGAAAGTCCATAATCTCCTTCTGGGTCATTCGGCTGAAGTCGGTTCCTTTTGGATAGGTGCGGCGAACACGGCCATTGCTGTTTTCGTTGGTGCCGCGTTGGCCCGGCACGCCAGGATCGGAAAAGTAAACGGGAAGTTCCAGGGCCTTCTCCACCTCGACCCATCCGTGGAATTCCTTGCCCCGGTCGGCGGTGATGGATTTCACCATTTTCTTTGGCAGGTTTTTCAACACATGGATGATTGCCTGCGTTGTTTCACTTGCCGTCTTCGCAGCCAGCTTGTAGATAATCTCAAACCGGGTGGTGCGTTCAGTCAATGTGAGGATCTGGCTCTTGTGCGACTTGCCGATGACGGTATCGACTTCCCAATGTCCCACCTGGCTTCGTGGCGCCAGACGTGCATGAATCTTTTTCAGACGGGGCATCTTGCCTCGCGTCTCCACTTCATTGTTCTTTAACTTTCTCCCTTTGCGGATCAGAAGCTTTTGGGACAGCTTGAACAGGCCGAGTGCAGCGTACCGGTAGATGCTCGAGACACTGATAGGAAAGGGTTTCTTATGCGTTTTCCAGTACCGTCCAACGATGCTTTCGGGCGACCAGCCCAACTTCAGTTTGGACAGGATATAATCGACGTCTTCTTGATTAACCGATCGTCTGGAGCCGCAGTTTTCACGTTTGGCATCGTAGTCAGCCTGCGCCAAAAGGGCGTTATACGGCTTACAGTGTTTCAACTCATAGTTGATGGTGCTTTTACTTCGTTTCAACTGTTTCGCCATGTAGGACAGCGATTTTTCTTCTAGGCAATAACTCTCGATTAGCACACGTTCCCGTGATATAATGTGGGCATAGCTCATTTGGGGACACTCCTTTAGTTGA